>DASPRL010000068.1 GCA_035624475.1 Terriglobales bacterium | reverse complement strand
CGGGCTGGCTCATGAACATCAGCATCCATCCGCTTGCATGCCAGGACCACCGCATCATAGAGAGCCGTTCCACCCTGCGTTCTCATACCCTCTTTGTAGTTCGCATATTGGTCCCTCGTCATGAAGGGGCTCACACTGACTTCCTCGGTGAATGTGGCCACGAAGACCTTGTCGTCAGCGCGGTTGAGCACTTCGTACAGAAGGTCGGAGGCAGCCTGGACAGCGGGCCGGAATAGCTTGGTCCGGCCCTGCGAGCCGCTGCTGTCTATCAGAAGCCCGATGCGAAGCGGCAGGTCCTTGGCCGACCGGACCTCGACCACCGACTGCGGGGGTTCCTTATTGTCCAGAATCGACAGGTCAGACGCAGTGATTCCCTGGACGGGATGGCCATGGCCGTCCTCGGCGAAGAACGGCACCGTCACCATCGATGGTTCACCGGATGGGTGTGCGGCGGACACCTGTGGACTCGCTGCGCCGGCGAATAGTGCGGTTAGCGCGAAAACCAATGCCAGTCCCAACCATTTCATGGGCTGGAGTTTGTATCACATTCTCCGAGCCGTCAACCGAGAGAAAGGCGGATATAATCCCCGCCGCTAAGAGCGGCGGGCAGCCCACTCAACCGCGGTTCCGGCGGTCGGTGCTCCGGGGCGGAACTGCCCGTAACTTACGCTAAGGGGATTTATCAACAGTTACATCCGTCTCTCGCCCCGTGCTTGCCTTGCATTGACTTGTACTCAGGGCGCGCCTACGATTCCCTCAGAAGTGGGGTAAGGATCTCGCCCGTGGCAAGCCGGGTTTCGGGTCAACTGAAAGGAAGCCATGAAGATCCTACTTGCTATCGATGGGTCGAAGTGCTCAGACGCCGCTGCCCAGAGCATCGCTGAGCAGCTTCGCCCCCAGGGCAATGAGGTAAAGGTACTGAGCGTGGTCGAACCCATTTCCACTGCACCCACGCCGCAAATGTCGCCGGGCTGCTATCCGGAACTCGAAGGCCAGAAACGCGAAGCGAAGGCCTTGGTAGAGCAGACCACGAAGACGTCGTCGACTCGCAGGAGACTCAAATGAAATTGCGGAATGTGTTTTTGGCAGTCGCGATTCTTGTAGGAATCGCCGGGGCACAGGAGACTCATCTCACGTGTACCCTTACCCACGTCGACGGCAATAAGGTAAGTTACCACTACGAAAAGCCAGCCATGATCAACGAGGCTGAGAGCACGGCTAAGTTCGACGCAGGAAACACCGACGGGTCCGCCTCTCGGGCGACGTTCACCGACACGAACGTGTCGTGGAGTGACGACACCTCTACGCAGGACCTTGAGAAACGATCCTCGTATGACCTCAGCCGCGCAACCGGCGTGTTGGAGGTATCTTCTTACTCAGCGGGACGTCATAACAGTCCGGTGACCACGCACTCCACTTGGCAGTGCGAGGTCACAAAGAAGAAGTTCTAGTGGGACAGGCTATCTCCTCACGACAACGCCCGACGCCCCCGCCCGCGCGATCGCGACGCCGGAATGTGCGCCCAATAGCCACGGCACGCCAGCCCGCGCGCGCCCCCCTCGTGTCACTCTTGTGAGGGGGCGCTCTGAGGGTGCCCCTTTCCCTCCTCCCGTCAACGCGGCGTGCCAGATAGCCATTTGAGGGGGTGGCCCACTCAAGCCTGCTTCTGGCTTGATCTCCGTGGCTAAGTCCTTTGCTTCATCGGATCACGTGGGGGAGAGGAGGGGCTGTCCCAGCGCCATCACTTCTTCCGGACGTAGAGCAGCTTGTCCACCTCCGCCACCACGTTGCCTTCGCGGTCGGTGACCGTGACCTGGAACTGGGGTTCGACCTTGCCCTGGGCCTCCACCGCCGCCTTGATCTCGGCGATCTGCTCGTCGGAGAGCCGGAAGAGCGCCTGCACCACGCCCTTGCCCGGGCGCTTGAAGCGGATGGTGGCAGCCTTGTCCCAGACGATGTACTCCGGCCCCAGCAGGTGGATGAGCATCAGCATGTAGAAGGGATCGCACATGGAGTAGAGCGACCCGCCGAAGTGGGTGCCCACGTAATTGCGGTTGTAGAAGCGCAGGGGCATCTCCACGCGGATGCTCTTGAAGTCGTCGGCAAGCTCGGTGACGCGCACGCCCGCGCCCAGGTAAGGAGGGTACAGGCGCAGGCGCCGCTTCAGTCTCTTGGCCGTCATGGTTCTCCTGGTATCGGTCGGCTTTGACTCTCTTGCCGAGAGGATACTAGAGCCGGCGGCCCGCCCGTCCCGTCTCCGCCGGCTCCCAGCGGCCAAGAAAAAACGCCTCCGCACGAGGCGTTCTGGACAGTGAGAACCGGGAACTGGAACCGCTCTTACCCCTTCACGCTGACCTTGGAGAAGGAGAGCACCACCCGTCCGGGGGCGGGCTGGCCGAAGGCGGTGGCCGGCCGGAAGACGGTGAAGATCATGAAGTTGTCCACCTCGCGGACGAGCTGTTCGCTGGCGTGGGGAGCGTTGAGGATGCGGTAGTCCTGCACCCGCCCGTTCTCGTCCACGAAGGTCTCCACCACCAGCGAGTCGTCGTTGACCGCATTCAGGGTGAACTGCGAGGCGGCCAGTTGCGGCGGCGTGTACAGCAGCGTGGGGACGTCGTTCTTGTTGGGGGCCGCGCGCACCGAGGGCGGCACCGCGAAGTATCCGATGAGCAGCCCGAACATCAGGACGGCGCTCACCAGGCCGGCAGTGGCCGGCAGAAGGAAGCCGTTGACCGCGTCTTCCAAGCGCACCAGCAACCCTTCCCAGCGGCGGCGCACGCTCATGGAGGCCTCGCTGGAGAGGGCGACGCGCAGCTTCAGGGCCAGGTCGGCGGGGGCCTTCTTGCGCCCCAGGTCCGCCACCAGCCGCTGCGTCTGCTGCAGCCCTGCGTACTCCGCCGCGCAGGCAGGGCAAGCCTCCAGATGCTCGCCGATCGCCCGCATCTCGCGGCCGGTGACCGCGCCGTCCAGATACGTCGAGAACAGGGACTGGGCCTGCATGCACTTCATGGCAACACCTCGGCTTCTCCCCCGATGCTCACGGGACGCTCGGCCTGGTCCCGCGCTTCCGGCGTGGCGGAGGGGCCCGGAGCCTTTAGCCCCAGCTCCGGCCCCACCTCGCGCACGTAGGCTTCCAGGCGCTTCTTCAAAGCCCCGCGGCCGCGCATCAGCCGCGACTTCACCGTGCCCAGGGTGACCTGCATGACCTCCGAGATCTCCTCGTACGACAGTTCCTCGATGTCGCGCAGGATCACGGTGGTGCGATACGGCTCGGAAAGCTGCTTGAGCTCGGCTTCCACGCGCGCCCGCACTTCTTCGTGGGCGAGGTTGTCAAAGGGCGACTCGCTCGCGTCGGCCAGCGTGTCCTTCAAGCCCTGCGAGCCGGAGGCCTCCTGCGCGGGCTCGGGCTCGATGGTGGTCTCACGGCTCTTGTGCCGGAACCACCAGCGCCGCCGGTTGGAAGCTTCGTGGATGGCGATGCGGTACATCCACGTCTTCAGGCTGGACTCGCCGTGGAAGCGCTTCATGCCGCGGAACACCTTCAGGAAGACTTCCTGGGTGGTGTCGGCGGCGTCGGCGGGGTCGTTGAGGATGCGGTACACCAGGCTATAGATGGGCTGGTGATAATGCGCGATCAGCCAGGCGTACGCCTCCTCGGAACCGGCCTTCAGCTCGGCTACCACCGAGGCTTCTTCGGCCCGGACCGCGATCGCACTGGCGAGGTCGGCCAACGTCGTTGCTCCCGCCACGACCTTCATGGCGTCCATCCCAAAGGTAGCAGGATTCCTACCCCCGCAACAACCTCTCCTCAGTAACCGGAGACGGCCAACCCCCACCCCCGGCCACCAGGCCTAGTACCAATAGACGCCCCCTACCCGCCTTAGGTTCCCGGGAAGAGGAGGAAATCCGCTACCCCTTGCCTACCTTGAGCTTACGGCCAAAGAACGCAGCGTGTCGCCTTTCTTGCGCGCCCCTATTGCGGGCTGGTCGACGAGGAGGCAGGGCTGGTGGCGGCGGTCTTCTTCTTGGCCGCGCCCTTGCTTTTCGCGGCGGGCTTGGTGTCGTCGATGATGATCTTCTTGGGCGCGGCCGGCTTGGGCGGGGGCGGAGCTTGAGCGCGCAGGCGGGCGATCTCGGCGTCGCGGGCAGTGGCCAGGACCTCCAGGCGGTCGGCGAAGGCGCGGCGCGCGCGGTCGAAGGCGGAGGCGTCCTGGACCAGGGATTGGGAATCGCCCTGCGGACCTACCCGCCCGGCTGCCTCGGCCAGCGGCGCCAGCACGTCGTAGAGCGCGTTCAGGTTGCGGTAGAGCTTGAAGCTGGCAGCCAGGTCGTCGGGATGGGCGCGCACCTGCTTCACCAGCTCGGGCAAGGCCGCGGCCAGGTTGCGCTGCAGCGCGGCGGATTGCTGCTGCAGAGCATCCTTGCTTGAGCCATCCGTCTTCCACTTGTCGATGCGCAGCGCTCCCAAGTCCTGCAGCGTGGCCAGCGTTGCCTGTTCGATAGGGCGGAGCAGCTGGTCGGAGGGCGCGGCCGTGGCTGGAGCCGAGACCGCAGCCGCAGCCGGAGCGGCCGGGGAGGAAGTGCGGGCGGGCGGGTACTGCGGGGAAGACGGGTACTGCGCTAATGCGATGGCGGGCGGCAACAACAGGACGAGCAGGGCTGCGGTGCGCTGCATACAACCTCCCACGCCCCCGGGGATTCTCCAGGGTGCGGTGCGTCTTCTTGCGGAAGAAGCGCGGTGGCGCCGCGCGCAGCTTCGGGGGACGGATCGAGGTGGCGTAGCCAAGATTGTAGTGCTTTGCCGGGCGGAAGAACAGGGCTGCCGCGGTTCCCACCCTCCTTCTGGCGGTTTGACTAAGGGGGCAGGCTGGGCGAAAATGATGACGATCCTTCCTTTTCCTACGAGTGGGCCTGTGGCGCAGCTGGGAGCGCGCTTCCATGGCATGGAAGAGGTCGTCGGTTCGATCCCGACCAGGTCCACCAGATTCCCCTTCCTGAAGCGGCCGCTGACCCTCGCCCGTCCCAAGTAGCGCAACGCGGCGTGCCGATGATTCACGCCTTGTTTGCGGCCGCGCTCTTCACGGCGAAGAAGAGGTAGCACATGGCGATGGCGAAGCAGATCAGCCACCAGAAGGGGATGCTCTTGCCCCAAAGATCGAAGGCCATATTGATGAGGAGGGCGGGAGTGACCGCCACCGCCGCCAGCCGCATCATCACCCCGTACTCCACCTTCAGCTTGATCATGGAAGCGAAGCCCATGCCGATGGCCGCGTACAGCAGGAGCTGCAGGATGCGGTAGATGTAGCCGAAGAGGATGGCGAAAGGCGCCACCATCACCAGCAGGAGGTTCTTGAAGGTGAGCAGCCAGTCCAGCGCCTTCTCGCGGTTGAACTCGAAGTGCTGCACCTGGGAGAGGTCGTACTCGCGCACCTCCATGTTGCTCTGCCGCGAGATGAGCCGGCTCTGGGTGAGCAGAAGGAAGGCGCTGGGGTGGCCGTCCAGGGAGGTGATCTGCCCGCTGGTGTCGAGGATGGCGAGTTCCTTCCCGGTGTCCGGATCTTTGATGAAATAAGGTGTGTCCACCGTGGTCGAGACCTTGCCCTTATCGATGGTGATGGGCGGGATCTGGCCGATGATCTTGGGAGCATCGTGGGTGGCGAAGTCCGAGAAGGTCACCTGCATCTTGATCAATACCGGCAACCAGCTCAGCACCACCACCAGCAGCAGGTAGGCCGCGCC
Source organism: Terriglobales bacterium (assembly GCA_035624475.1). Classification (NCBI taxonomy): domain Bacteria; kingdom Pseudomonadati; phylum Acidobacteriota; class Terriglobia; order Terriglobales; species Terriglobales bacterium. Next base: position 19,340 of record DASPRL010000068.1, on the reverse strand, counting down.
TACACCCTGCCAGCGCGCGCCCACGTCCTGGTACAGATCGGCAGAATAGAAGGCCATGTAGAGGGCCTGGAAGACGGAGTAGCGCTTCCTGGACGGCGCCTGGGGCGCGGGCGGCTGGGGTGTGACGGGGCCAGGGGATGACATGGTCGTCTCCTGCGACCGAGCGGGGTTAAGGGTCGGGGGCATCTTAGCCGGGGACGGCGGTGGAAGCAACCGGTCCCTACCGAACCGCGGCGGCGAACAGAATTTGCTCCCGGGGCAAAATGGTCTAGAATGCCCGCTCAAGCCCCACACGACCCATGCCCGAACCGCTCGAGCTCATGCCTGCTTGTGAGCGCTGCCACGGAAGTCGCAGCGCCCGCATGCACTTCCTTCTCCCCGGGGACGTCAGCGTCATCGGCCCCACCGTGGACCGGGTCACCGCCCTCGCCCGCCAGGAGTGGGGCACGGATTCGGAGAAGCTGGGAGACATGGGGCTGGCGCTGCAAGAGGCCCTGGCCAACGCCGTCGTCCACGGCTGCAGGAGGGACCCGGCCAAGAGCGTGGAGTGCTGGGTAGCGTGCGACCAGGAGCAGGGGGTGCTCATCGTGGTGAGTGATCCCGGCCCCGGCTTCGACCTTGCCTCCCTGCCGGACCCCAAGAGCCCGCGCCATCTCCAGAAGGACCACGGCCGCGGCATCTACCTGATCTGCGAACTGATGGACGAGGTCCACTTCCGGCGCGAGGGCGCCGAGATCCACATGCGCAAGTCCTGAGGCGCGCGTCCAGGGCGCGCTAGCCGAACGAGGCCACTGCCTGCTCCTCGTCGGGGAAGACGGGAAAGAGCGTGAGCAGGCCCACCAGTTTGAGGGTCTTCTGGGCCATGGGGGAAGGGTTCACCAGCTTGAGCGCGCCCCCGCGCTTGGTGGCCGAAGTGAGCAGCTTCATGAGCGCCCCGATGCCGCTGGAGTCGAGCATCCCTACCTCCGCCAGGTTGATGACCAGGCAGGCCTCGCCCGATTCCAGCAGTTCACCGGTGGCGCGATTGAACTGGTCCAGCGCTTGGCCCAGGCGCAGGTCACCGCGCAACTGGATGATCTCGACTGTGCCGCGCCTTCGGATGTTGATGTCCACAGCGCCCCTCCGGTGCCGCGCATTATAGCCCCTGCGTCAACTCCAGGGGCGAAAACCGGTGGGAGCACCTTCAGGGACGGATCTCGATAGGGGTGCCGTCGGGGACCGCGCGCCAGATCTCCTCGATCTCTTCGTCGGTCACCGCGATGCAGCCGTCGGTCCAGTCATGCAGCGTGTGAGCGGCGCCGATCCAGCCCTGGCCGTTGGGCAGCCCGTGCAGGAAGATGTCGCCCCCGGGGCTGACCCCCAGGCGCCGCGCCCGTGCCCGGTCCTGGGCGCTGGGATAGGAGATGTGCAGCGCGCGGTGGAACTGGCTGCGGGGATTGCGGCGGTCGATGACGTAGAGCCCTTCCGGCGTGCGATGGTCGCCCTGGCGTGTCTTGGGGCCCACCGGCTCGCTCCCCAGTGCGATCCTGTACGTCTTCAGCAGGCGGCCGTGGTCCAGCAGCATGAGCTTGCGCTCGCTCTTGAGCACCAGAATCTTGTCCGCCTTCCCGGGCGCCGCGGGTGCGGCCCCCTGCGCGAGCCCGGCGAGGAAGAGCGCCAGGACCAGGACGATTCGGCCGCGCGCCACCAAGGTCATTCCCGGAAGGAGGCGACCGCGCGCGGGATGCTGTCGAAGACCTCGAAGAGACTGAGCAGCCCGGTCAACTGCAGGGCGTTGCCGGTGGAGTCGGAGGGGCGGACCAGCTTCACCATCCCGCCGCGGCGCTTGCAGGTGCTGAGCAGGTACACTAGGTTGCCGATGCCGGTGGAGTCGATGGCGGGAACGTCGGCCAGGTCCACCACCAGCCAGATGCCTCCGGCCTGCAGCATCTCGTCGGCGTGCCGGCGGAAGACGGCGTTGGCCTCGCTCCCGCGGAACGGTCCTTTCAGCTTCATCCCTTTCAGTTGGCCGTAGTTCAGGACCTGGATCTCCACGCCCCCTCCTTCCCGCCTTACCGGGCCGAAGAGATTGTAACCGCGTTGCTCTCCGGCGCAACCGCGGCGCCGTCGCGGAACGCAACGGTCTTTCCGGAGATGGCCGGCACGCGCTCCCCCGGCACCACGATGCCCACCAGGTTGAGCGGGTCGGCGGCGGAGAGCGTGACGGTCTCGCCGGAAGCAGCCAGGTTGCGCAGGGCGCGCAGCGACTCCACCGCCTCCGGCAGCGCGAACTGCTCGCCCAGGAAGCCGGAGACGAAGCGGCCGCCGCGCACCTCGCCGCGGTCCTCCAGGCGGCGGAAGGCGAGGAGCAGCTCGCGCCAGCGCGGCGCCAGCGCTTCGCGCGCCAGCAATTCGCGGAAGACCACGCCGTAGCGCCGCAGCAGCATCCAGCAGGTGGCCTCGACGGCGCGCGCCCGCTCGGCGGGCTCGCCGGAGTAGAGCAGGGACCAGCGTCCGGCGCTGTGCCGGGGACGCGCGCTGCGCCCCGCGCCCTGCCCGGCGCGCCGCTTGGGATCGAGGAGGGCGCGCAGGTTGTCGAAGCCGTCGGCGGTGATCAGCCCGCCCGCCACCAATTCCCACAGCGCGGTCTCCACCTCCGACTTCAGCTTGCCGGTGCCGCGCACGATGTCGGGGAAGAACGAGGCCCCGCGCGCGGCCAGGAACTTCAGCACCTCGCGCGCTCCTGGGCTCAAGCCGCGCGCCTCGTCGTGCTGCGCCTCGGGGCGGGTGGGGATCATCCACTCCGCCTCTTCCCGCACGAAGAAGGTGATGGGGGCGACGCTGGTGGGGATCACGCGGCGGCCGGCCGGACCGGAGTCTTCCAGGGTCGCGGGATGCGGCGAGAGCCGGCCCCAGCCCACCGCGCCGGTCAGGCAGAGCTGGTCGAGCACCTTGGGATCGTAGTTGGCGACGCGGCGCGCCAGCACCTGCGGCTCCCAGGCGTTGGCCGGGATCTCGAAGCCCTGGAGCTGACGCAGGACCTCGAGTGTGCCGCGCTCGCCCACGACCTGCGTCTGCGGCGCGAGATGCTGCCAGCGCAGCAGCCAGCGCAGGAAGACCGCAGACGTCGCCGGCTCTACCTGCTTCCGCAGCGTGCCCAGCGTGAGGCGGTGGATGCGCGCCAGCAGCCGCCGCTCGCACCACTCCTGGGGCATCGGGTGATCGGGGGATGGGGTGATCGGGTGATCCGAGGTGAAGTTGCCGCGCAGCACGGAACCCGAAGCTTCGAGACGCAGCAGAGCTTTCTCGATCTCGCTGGCGGCGAAGCCGAGCGTGCGGCCGAGATGCTCGACCGTCACCGGACCGCTGTGCAGCATCCAGCCGCGCACCAGGGCCAGCAGGGCATCGTCGAGGGTGGGCTGGTCTTTCTCGATCTCGGGCAGGGTGGCTTCGAAGTGCGCGGTGGGGAAGAGCACGGCGAAGCTCTTGGCCCGGTCGGCCGCCACCCAATACGTGATGTCCCCGGCGACGGCGCGGGTGGCGCGGCGCTGGGCGGCAAGGGTCTCGAAATGGCCGAGCCATGTTGAGCAAGAACGCACAGCCGGGGGCGGCTGCGCCACACAAGCTTCGGGCAGCGCGACCAGAGTCTGCAGCGCGTCGTGCAATTCGTCGGCATCGCGCACGTCGGGCCAGGCGTCGGCGCGAACTTCCTCGATGGCGGCGGGATCGAGCTTGCCCACCTCCTCCAGCACCGACTGCGGCAGCACCCGCCGCAATTCCACGGCGCGGGCGCGGCGCTCTTCCAGAGGCGCGTCGTCGAGGAAGGCGTAGGGATTGGCGTTCAGGATCTCGTGCGCGAACTGCGAGGGCACGGGCGTGTCCACCGCCAGGCAGCGGATGCGCCCGGCCGTGATCTCTCCGAGCAGCCGCCGCAGGCCTTCCAGGTCCATGGCCTCCGAGAGCACGTCCTTCATGACCTCGCGCACCAGCGGGTGGTCGGGGATCTGGATGTCGCCCACGATATTCTCCTGGCAGGCGGCCACGTCGGGGAAGACCGCGGCCAGCAGGTCGTCGGAGAGCATGCGCTGGATCTGCGGCGGGACTTTCTTGCCGCCGCGGAAGCGCAAGAGCGCCAGGGCGCGGCTGGCGTCCCAGCGCCAGCGCGTGCCGAAGATGGGCGAGGCCAGTGCCGCCTGCTCCAGCACCGTCTGCACCGTCTCTTCCGCAAGGAAGTGGAAGACGTCGGAGAGCGGGAAGCTGTGCTGCTCGGCCAGCGAGATGTTGAGGCCGTTGTCGGTGGCCGCGGCCTGCAACTCGAAATTGAAGGAACGGCAGAAGCGCTTGCGCAGCGCCAGTCCCCAGGCCTTGTTGACGCGCCCGCCGAAGGGAGCGTGGATCACCAGCTGCATGCCGCCGCCCTCATCGAAAAAGCGCTCGGCGATGATGGTCTGCTGTGTGGGCACGGCGCCCAGCACGGCGCGCCCTTGCACGATGTGGTCCACGGCCTGCTCCGCGCCGGCATCGTCGAGGCCGCAGTGTTCTTTGAGCCAGGCCACCGCGGCCGCGACTTCGGCACTCTGTTGCGTCACGCCCCCCGGGCGGACGTTGGGCACCATGTCGCTGATCGTCTGCCGCAGCTCCGCCACCTGCGCGGAAAGTTCCTGGGTGCGCGCCGGGGCCTCCCCGCGCCAGAAGGGGACGCCGGGCGCGGCGCCGTGGGCGTCCTCCACCAGCACGCGGCCGGACTCGATCCGCCGGATTCGCCAGGAGGTGTTGCCCAGCAGCATGACGTCGCCCTTCATGCTCTCCACGGCAAAATCTTCGTCCACCGTGCCCACCACCGTGCCCTCGGGCTCGGCCACCACGGTGTAGAGAGCGTTGTCGGGGATGGCGCCACCGGAGGTGATGGCGGCGAGCCGGGCGCCGCGTCGCCCGCGCAGGCGCCCGTTCACGCGGTCCCGGTAGAGATAGGCGCCGAAGCGGCCGCGGCTGGCCGCGATGCCTTCCGAGAGCATCTCCAGCAATTCGTCGAAATCCTCGCGGCGCAGTTCGCGGTAGGGATGGGCGCGGCGCGCCAGCGCGAACAGATCCTCTTCCTTCCACTCCTCGGCGGCGCAGGCAGCCACCATCTGCTGCGCCAGGACGTCGAGGGGCGCGGGCGGGATCTCGAGCTTGTCCAGCTCGCCCAGCCGCAGCGAGCGCACCAGCGCGGCGCACTCCAGCGACTCGTCGCGGGTGGAGGCGAAGATGCGTCCCTTGGGGATGGCGCCGCGCCAGTGTCCGGCGCGGCCGACGCGCTGCAAGGCCACCGCGATGGAGCGCGTGGAGCCCAACTGGCAGACCAGGTCCACGAAACCGATGTCGATGCCCAATTCCAGCGAAGCCGTGGCCACCAGCGCCTGCACCTGGCCTTCCTTCAGTTTCTTCTCCGCTGCCAGGCGCAGCTTGCGGGAGAGCGAGCCGTGGTGCGCGGCCACCGCCTCCTCGCCCAAGCGCTGGCCCAGGTTGTGGGCCACGCGCTCGGCCAGCCGCCGCGTGTTGACGAAGATGAGCGTGGAGCGGTGCTGGCGCACCAGCTCGACCAAGCGGTCGTAGATCTCGTCCCACATCTCGTTGGAGGCGACGGGGCCGAGTTCGCTGCGCGGCACCTCCACGGCGAGGTCGAGCTGCCGGCGCTGCCCGACGTCGACGATGGCAGGCAGCGGCCGCTCGCTGCCCACCAGGAAGCGCGCGATCTCTTCGATGGGCTTCTGCGTGGCGGAGAGCCCGATGCGCACCGGGGAGCGCGGCAGCAGCGCCTCCAGCCGCTCCAGGGACAAGGCCAGGTGCGAGCCGCGCTTGTCGTCGGCGACGGCATGGATCTCGTCCACGATCACGGTCTCGACGTCGCGGAGGATGGCGCGGCTGCTGCCCGCGGTCAGCAGGATGTAGAGCGACTCCGGCGTGGTGACCAGGATGTGCGGCGGGCGGCGCAGCATGGCGCGGCGCTCGTGCATCAGGGTGTCGCCGGTGCGCACCGCCGAGCGGATCACCGGCATCAGCAAGCCGCGCTCCCCCGCCAGCGCCAGGATCTCGCCCAGCGGGATCTCCAGGTTCTTCTGGATGTCGTTGCCCAGCGCCTTGAGCGGCGAGATGTAGAGCACCTCGGTGCGGTCGAGCAGGCCGCCGGCCAGCGCCTTGCGCACCAGGCGGTCGATGCAGGCCAGGAAGGCGGCCAGGGTCTTGCCCGAGCCCGTGGGCGCGGAGATCAGGGTAGCGCGGTCGTTGAGGATGTGCGGCCAGCCCTGCTCCTGGGGCTCGGTGGGGGTGCCGAAGCGGCGTGCGAACCACTCCTGCACCAGGGGATGCGCCCAAGCCAGGGAGGGAACCGCGGGATGCATTGCGCTATTCTACCCAGTTTTCCCAGTTTCGCAATATCTTCGCCTGTAGAAATCCGCTCCGGCGGCCTCCCACAGTGGTATGCTCTCCCTCCCTTGAGAATGCTCGACCGCGCGAGGACGCGTGCCCAAGACCATTCTCTGTATCGACGGCAAGCCCGAAGCCCTGGAGGTCTGGAAGGCGGCGCTGGAAGGCGCCGGCTTCCGCGTGTTGGCCACCACCAGCGGTAATGAAGGCATCGAGCTTTTCCACCAGGGCGGTGTGGACCTGGTGGTGGTGGACTTGAAGTCGCGCGACACCCACGGCGCCGAAGTGGCGCGGCAGTTGCGCAAGCTCAGTCCCCAGCTTCCTGTGGTCATGCTCTGCGGCAGCTACTGGTGGCCCCCGGAGGCGGCGCTGGAGTTCGTGAGCGCCCTCGTCATCAAGGGCGACGGCGCCCAGGCCATCGTGGATAAGGTCCAGGAACTGCTGGCCGCGCCCGCGCCCGCCGCCAAACAGTCGTAGCCATCTCCCGGGGTACAATCCCAGCATGGCGCCGACCCTGAAGGAGTTGATCCGCTGCCCCAAGTGCGGCGGGGCGGAGATCGTCTACTCCCGCGAGCCCAAGTGCTGCTTCAACCACGTCTGCGCCGACTGCCGCTCCACCTTCGAGATCAACACCCGCAAGACCGGCCGCTTCGACCGGGAAGCCGACCTGGAGTTCGCCGAACCGCTCTCGGGGGAGCCCACCACCGGCTGCGCCGCCTGCGACAGCCTGCAGCTGGCGGTCTTGAGCGCCGGTGAGAACCAGACCCTGCTGCTGTGCGGCCGCTGCCGCGCGGTGCTCACCTTGGCCATCGAGGAGTTCGTGCCCGGGCAGTTCTAGGAGGTCCTCATGCCCCGAAGACCGGATCCGCAAACCGCTCTGCGTCAGCACCTCCTTTACCTGTTGGGCGGCGGCGGGGCTCACCTGAGTTTCGAGAAAGCTGTCGCCCACCTGCCCGCGAGCGCGCGCGGCCGCCGGCCCGACAACATGCCGCACAGTCCCTGGGAGATCCTCGAGCACCTGCGCCTCGCGCAGTGGGACATCCTGGAGTTCAGCCGCGACGCCAGGCATGTCTCTCCCGACTGGCCGGCAGGCTACTGGCCGAAGGGCGCTGCCCCGCCCTCCCCGGCGGGCTGGGAGAAGAGCGTGCGCCGCTTTGGCGCCGACCGGAAGGCCATGGCACGTTTGGTGGCGGACCCCAAAACGGATCTCTACGCGCGCATCCCCCACGGCGACGGCCAGACCATCCTGCGCGAGGCGCTGCTGCTGGCCGACCACAACGCCTACCATCTGGGCGAGTTGGTGACGGTGCGCCGCCTGCTGGGAGCTTGGCGCGATTAGCGCCTGCAACTTGCTTGCGGTACAGTATTTGTTTCCACAAACCGGGAACCGGCAACAGGGAACTGGGGACCGATCATGTCCAAGCCGCGCGCCAAGAAGATCAAGCTGTTGTTGTTCGACGTCGATGGGGTGATGACCGACGGCACCATCTGGTTCTTTCCCGCACCGCCGGGCGTGCCGGCGGCGAACCGCGAGCCGGCGCTGGGCGAGGACGGCAAGCCTGTCCTGGCGGCGCCCAGCCGGGCCTTCCTGGAGGCCAAGGGGTTCCACGCCCACGACGGCACCGGCATCACCCTGGCGCGGCTGGGCGGGCTCAAGACCGGGCTCATCACCAAGCGCATCTCCGAGACCGTGGCCCTGCGCGCCCGCGACCTGCGCATGGATTACGTCTGCCAGGGCGTGGAGGACAAGGTGGACGCGCTGGAGGAGATCCTGAAGAAGGAGCGGATGACCGCCGCCGAGGTCGCCTATGTCGGCGACGACGTGATCGACCTGCCGGTGATGCGGCGCTGCGGGCTGGCCGTAGCCGTGCCCAACGCCCGCGAGGAGGTCAAGGACGAGGCCCACATCATCACCGATCACCGCGGGGGCGAAGGCGCGGTGCGCGATGCCGTCGAGTACATCCTGCAGGCCCAGGGCAAGTGGCACGAGGTGGTGGAAGGCTACGTGGCCGCCCGCTCGGGCCGCCGCTCATGAAAAGGCCCGCCGGCTGCGTCGCCAGCCGGCAGGCCTCCCTGTCTCTCTGGGCATTCGCCCCGGCGGGCGAACGCTCTACCTGTTCCCACAGACCCTGGAGCGGGAAAAAAGTCGTGGCCGGCAGGGAGGTTCTCCTGCCGGCCACGGGTTCCGCAAGAGGGTCTACTGCGGGATGACGGTGGTCTTCTCGCCCATCAGGTCGGCGAAGCGCGGGTCCTTGCGGATCTGGGCGAAGACGTCGTCCTTGTAGACATCACTCAGCTTGTCGTAGCCGTCCTCCTTGGCCCGGCGCAGGTACAGCAGGCAGCGATCGGAGTTGCCCGCCTGCGCGTACATCTTGGCCAGGATGTAGGAATAGTGAGCGCGGTCGCTGGGCGAGGCCAGGTGCGCGGTCACGCCCGCCATGGAGAGGCGCTCGAAGATGTCGGGATCCAGCTCCAGCGCGCGCAGATACTCCTTCATGGCCAGATCGATCTCCTTCCGCTCGAAGTACGCGGTTCCCAGGTTGCTGTGGAAGCTGGCCGTGGCCTCCTGCAGCGCCAGCGCCTTCTGGTAGATCTTGATAGCCTTCTTGTAGTCGCGGTCGATGTAGTAGACCACGCCCAAGTTGTTGTAGGCCTCGGCGTAATCATTCTTGAGCTTGGTGGCGCGCTCGAAGTCCTTCTTGGCTTCCCGATAGCGCGCCAGCTGCAGCTCGGCGATGCCGGCCTTGTTGAAAAGCACGGCGTTCTTGGGATCTTTGCGGAGGGCGGCGCGGTAGTAGTCAATGGCGTCCACATAGGCCTTCTCGGTCCGCAGTTCATCCCCGCGCTGCTCCAGTTGGGCGAGGGTGGCATCGGCGGGCGGCGGCTCCACCCGGCGGATCTGCGGAGGCGCGATGGCGGTCGTGGGTTGCTGTTGGGCGGCGGCGAGCGGCGCCACCACCAGGAACAGGGCGGCGAGCGCGAGCACCAGGACGACGCGGGACTTCATACTTCCTCCTCAGCTAGCGAGGCTTACCCTGGCTCCCCTGGCCCGCGTCGGCCGGGCTGGGACTCGGACTGGGAGTCGGGGTGGGCGGAGCCGGCTGGCCGCCCTTGAAGAAGCCCGCGATCTTGCCGAAGAGGCCTTTCTTCTTGGGAGCCGCCGCCTGCCCGGACGCCTGCTGGCTACTACTATTATTATCTGACACCACGGCCGGGGGTAAAGGTTTCGGCTCCAGGCCCAAGAGGCGGGAGAAAAAGCCGGAGACGCCGCTGACCGAGGAATTGTCGCAGGTGTCGTGGGGTTCGGTCCCGGCGATGAAGGCGGCGACGTAGTCGTCGGGGCAACTGGCCGTGGCCAGGCGGTTGGTAACCTTATCGATCTGGACGTCCACCACCCCTGCGGGCGGGCTGAAGCCGCGCACGTCGCGATATTCGGGGTGCTGGATGGCCCGCTTCATGAACTCCGCCCAGATGGGGGCGGCGCTGTGCGCTCCTTCCAGGCGCAGGTCGCTGTAGTCGTCATAGCCCACCCAGACGATGCACAGCAGGTTGCTGGTGTACCCGGCGAACCAGCCGTCGTGCGAGGTCCCGGTCTTGCCCGCGGCTGGGGCGGTAAAGCCCATGCCTCGCACTCCCGCCGCCGTGCCCGAGTTGATCACGGCCGCCATCATGGTGGTCATCACGTAGGCCACACGCGGGTCCAGAACCTGCGTGCTCTCGCTGTGGAACTCGGCGACCGGTTGCCCCTGGGCGTCGCGCACTGAGGTGATCAGCAGAGGCGTGAGCCGCAGCCCGCCGTTGGCGAAGACGGTGTAGGCCCCGGCCACGTCCAGCGGGGCAGCATCGTAGGCGCCGATGGCCATGGCCGGGGTCGGCTCCACCGACTTGATGCCCGCGGCCCGCGCCAGCGCCGCCACCTTGTCGTAGCCCACCATCTCGGCCACCTTCACGGTGGCGTTGTTGAGCGACAGCTTCAGAGCGGTCGTGAGCGGGACGGGCCCCAGGTATTTTTCCCCGAAGTTGCGCGGCTCGTAGATCTGGTCGCCGTAGGTGAAGGTGGTGGGCGAGTCGTCGACCACGGACGCGGGCGTGAGCACGGTCTGGCTGCCGTCTAGCGCGGTGTTGATGGCGGCGGCGTACACGAAGGGCTTGAAGGCGGAGCCGGTGGGCCGGCTGGCGACGGCGTGGTTGAGCTGGCTCACGCTGTAGTTGCGCCCGCCCACCAGGGCCAGGACCTGCCCGGTGTGCGGGTCCAGCGCCAGCAGCGCCACCTGCGCCTGGGGTCCGGGCACCACCTTGGTCTCCCACCGGTCTCCTACCTTGACCCGCCGCGTGCGCAGCTTCTTGACCTGCTCATCCACGATCTTCATGCCGTACTGCACCGCCTCGGCGGCGTCGGCCTGCAGTTCGGGATCCAGGGTGGTGTAGATGCGGTAGGCGTGGTCGCTGAGGTCCTGCTCCTTGAAGCGCTCCAGCAGCGTGTCGTGGACCAGGTCCACGAAATAGGGAGCATCGCTGGCCTCCACGTTGGGCGGGGCCAGCTTGAGGGGGGTGGCCTTGGCGCGCTCGCACTCTTCCTGGGTGATGGCGCCGGTCTCCAGCATGCCGTCGAGCACCAGGTTGCGCCGCTCCAGGGCGCGGTCGGGATGGCGGTAGGGAGAAAGATAGCTGGGGGCCTGCAGCAGCCCGGCCAGCAGCGCCGCCTCGGGCACGGTCAGGTCCTTGATGTCCTTGTTGAAGTAGGCGCGGGAGGCCTCGCCGAAGCCGCGGATGGTGAACGAGCCCCGCTGTCCCATGTCCATCTGGTTGGCGTAGAGCTCGAAGATCTGCTGCTTGCTCAGCTTCTGTTCCAGGATGATGGCGATCAGCATCTCGGTGAGCTTGCGCTTCACCGTCTTCTCCGGGGTGAGGAAGAAGCCGCGGGCCACCTGCATGGTGAGGGTAGAGCCGCCCTGCTCGCGGTTCCCCTGGCCCAGGTCCGCCCACGCCGCTTCCACCAGGCGGAAGTAGTTGACGCCGCTGTGCTGGAAGAAGCGGCGGTCCTCGATGGCGACCACGGCATCCACCATCACTTTGGGGATCTGGTCGTAGCGCAGCAGGCGGCGCTTGCTGCGCTGGTCGTTGTCGGCGAGCGCGGTCACCAGTTGCGGTTCCAGGGCGTAGGCGGAGAGGGGCTGGGGCGAGCGGCCCAGCGAGAGGATGCCCTGCACCTGGCCGTCGGCGATGTGGATGCGCGCGCCCTCGGAGGCGTGGTAGGAGTCCGGACCGGGCTCGACTTCGATGCCGTCCTGCAGCATCTGGTAGGTGCCGAGACCGGATTCTCCCTGGCCCTCGGGGGCGTAGCCGGCCAGGCGCAGTTCGCGGGCGACCTGGGCGGCGGTGATCTGCTCTCCCACCCGCACCACCGGCGGGGCCGCATAGATGCGGGCGGAGTTGTTGAACAGCCGCCCCTTCAGCCGCTGGTCGACGATGCGTTCGTACTTGACGTAGAAGAAGGAAAAGACCGCCAGCCCGGCCACCCCCAGCAGCAGAAAACCGGCGAGTCCCGCCTTGATCAGGGCATGGGTGAACCGGCTCCGGCCTGCGGAGGGCTTGCGCTGCGCTTCTTTGGGTTTCACTGCCACGATGGAATGGCGGAGGCTCCGCTCGTTTGCCGACGATGGGGCGCGCCCAACCTACGGTTCTCCGGTGCTGCGGGTCGTTCGCGTCTCACGAGGCGCCAGAGCGCGTCCTCGCTTCCTGGGTGCTAGGCCCTTCCGTGGCCCGGTCCGCCGCGTCCGGCCGCGTCGCGCAACTAAATGCGCTTGTTCTTGGTGGCCGGGTTGAACTTGATGTCCAGCGGGAATCCCGGCAGATCCACGTGAACGCTATACGAGGCCGAAATGATCAGGTTGGGGCCGTCGCGGCTGATGGTGACATCCTCCGGTTTCAGGCGGATGTCGAGGTCGCGCGCCTCCTTCACGATGCTGTTCTTGATGTCGGCATCGGTCTTGTTGGGGTTGTAGGAATCCAGGCGGGCCTCGTTCTCGAGGGCGTCCTGCAGCTGGTAGTTCGCGAAATACGGAGGCAGCAGCTCCCACGCCAAGTAGAAACCGACCGCCACCAGCAAGAACCCCGCCAGCGCCTTGACTCGTTTCATGGAATCCTACGCTCCCCTGGAGCGCTCCGCCGGCAGCTTACCCGGCAGCCTGGAGCAGCTTGTGGAAGACCCCCGCTATTTCGCTGATACTAGCATCCTGGGATTCCCGTGTCGAGCGCCGCAGCACCTCCACTTTACCCTCCACCACCTTCTTGCCAACGGTCACCCGAAAGGGTATCCCCACCAGGTCGGCGTCCTTGAATTTGACACCGGGGCGCTCGTCGCGGTCGTCCAGTAGCACGTCGTAGCCGGCGCGCTCCAGGGTGCCCGCGACCTGCACCGCCGCCTGCAGCACGGCCGCATCGCCCAGATTGGTGGGCGTGACCACCACATCGAAGGGGGCGATGGAGCGGGGCAGCCAGAAGCCCTCGGCGTCGTGGTTCTGCTCCACGGCCGCCGTCAGGATGCGCTCCAGCCCGATGCCGTAGCTCCCCATGATGGGGGTGACCTCCTTACCATCCTGGTCCAGCACCACCGCCCCCATGGACTGCGAGTAGCGGTAGCCCAGCTTGAAGATGTGGCCGATCTCCACCGCCTTGGCCACGCGCAGGGGCTCGCCGCACTTGGGACAGGGCTCACCGGCGGCGACGCTGCGCAGGTCGGCCCACTGGCTGACCCCGAAGTCCCGCCCGGGTGTCACATTGCGCAGGTGATGGTCGGTCTTGTTGGCCCCGGTGATCAGGTTCTGCCGCCCCTTCAGGGCTTCGTCGGCCAGGATGAGGGGCAGCGCGTCCAGCAGGATCTGCTGGGTGGGCGTGGTGCGCGCGTCCACCTGGTACGCGGCCAGGCCCACCGGGCCGATGAAGCCCGCGGCCGCGCCGAACACCTGCTCGATCTCCTCCGGCTGCATGGGGCGAAAGGGCATGCCGCCCAGCGCCGTCTGCAGCTTGGCCTCGTTGAGGGCATGGTCGCCGCGCAGCAGCACGATCACGTTGCGCTGCTTGGGCTGCTTCTTGCCGGGCTCCTCCTCGGTGGCCACCAGGGCCAGGGTCTTGATCTTGTTCTTGGGCGAGACGCCCAGGAACTTCGAGACCTCCTCGATGGTGCGCTTGCCGGGGGTGGAGACCAGCTCGGGCTTGCCGTCGCTGGTGGGCGCCAGCTCCTGCACCGGATCCAGCCGCGAGGCGGCCTTCTCCAGGTTGGCGGCGTAGCGGCAGGCGGCGCAGGAGGCCACCAGGTCCTCGCCCGCGTCGGTCATCACCATGAACTCGTGCGACTGCGAGCCCCCCATGGCCCCGGAGTGCGCCTCCACCACCACGTACTGCAGCCCGGAGCGGTCGAAGATGCGGCTGTAGGCGTCGTAATGCTTCAGGTAGGAGGCGTCCAGGCCCTTCTCGTCCAGGTCGAAGGAGTAGGAGTCCTTCATGATGAACTGGCGCACGCGCAGCAGGCCGCTCTTGGGCCGGGCCTCGTCGCGGAACTTGGTCTGGATCTGGTACCAGATTTGCGGCAACTGCTTGTAGCTGCGCAGTTCCTTGCGCGCGATCTCGGTCATGACCTCCTCGTGGGTCATGCCCAGGCACAGGTCCGCGCCCTTGCGGTCCTTGAGGCGGAACATGGTCTCGCCCATCTGCTGCCAGCGCCCGCTGGCCTCCCAGACCTCGCGCGGGTTCAGCGCCGGCAGGTAGAATTCCTGCCCGATCTTGTCCATCTCCTGGCGCACGATGCCGGCGATCTTGTTGAGCGAGCGCCACCCCAGGAAAAGGTAGGAGTAGATGCCGGCGGCGAGCTGGCGCACGTAGCCGGCCCGCACCAGGAACTTGTGGCTGGGGACCTCGGCGTCGGCCGGGGCCTCGCGCAGCGTCGGAATGAACCGTTGTGACCAGCGATGCATAGGGGAGAGGTCATTCTAACTGACCGGAGCAGTCCTTTGGGAATTGTCATCCCGAGCGCAGCGAGGGATCCAGGTCCTCTCATGGCCTGAAGAACGCAGGCCGAGAGTCGCGCCCGAGGGATCCCTACTTCCCGCCGAGTTGCTCCAGCAACTCCCGCGCCAACTGCTGCGCTTCGCCGAAGAGCTTCTGGTACTCCAGGAAGCGGCGGTTGAGCTCGAGGGAGCGGTCGGCGGTGGGATGCGCCCGCAGGATCATGTCGCGCACGTGCACCGGGTTGGGCAGTTGCGCCTCTTCCTTCAGTTCTTCCAGCGCCGTCCGCGGATCATAGTGATACATGGCAGTTCCTCGTGGAATGCAGAATGAAGAATGGAGAATGCGGAATCAAGACACAGCGGGCGAGTGGCAGAATTCTGCATTCTTCATTCTGAATTCTGCATTCACACCATCTCCGTCCCCCACAGATCGTGCAGGTGAACGATGCCTTCGAGCCGGCCCTCGCCGTCCACCACCGCCAGCGAGGTGATCTTCTTCTGCTCCATGACGCCCAGGGCAGTGGCGGCGAACTCCTCGCCGCGGATGGTCTTGGGCGCGCGCGTCATGCACTCGCCGGCGGTCAGGTCGAGGACCTCCTTGCCGCGCTTTTGCAGCAGCCGCCTGAGGTCGCCGTCGGAGATGATGCCCAGCAGCCGCCCGCCGTCCTCCACCACCGCGGTCACCCCCAGGCCCTTCTTCGACATCTCGTAGATCACCTCGGGCATTTTCGCCTTCGGCGTGACCCGGGGCACGGCCTCGCCGGTGTGCATCAGCGCCGAGACCCGCGCCAGCTTCTTGCCCAGCTTGCCCCCGGGATGCAGGTTGGCGAAGTCTTCTTCCTTGAAGCCGCGCTTCTCGGCGAGCGCAACCGCCAGGGCGTCGCCCAGCGCCAGCATGGCGGTGGTCGAGGCGGTGGGCGCCAGGCCCAGCGAGCAGGCTTCCTTGGCGACCGAGCAATCCAGAGCGACGTCGGCGGCCTGCGCCAGCGTGGATTTGACGTTGCCCGTGATGACGATCAGCTTCGCCTCCAGACGCTTCAGCGTGGCCAGCAGGGTGAGCAGTTCCTCGGTCTCGCCGCTGAAGGAGAGCGCCAGCACGGTGTCGCCGCGCACCACCATGCCCAGGTCGCCGTGCACGGCTTCGGCGGGATGCAGGAAGAGCGAGGGCGTGCCGGTGGAGGCGAGGGTGGCCGCGACTTTGCGCGCCACCAGCCCGCTCTTGCCCATGCCGGTGACCACCACGCGCCCGGAGCAGGCGAAGAGCATCTCCAGGGCGCGCTCGAAGGCCGGGCCCATGGGCCCCGCCAGGCGCTCGGCCAGCTCGCGCAGGGCCTCCATCTCGATGCGCACCACGTTTTCGCCGGTCCGCCGCATGGAAGGAAAGAGTTTACCGCAGAGAGCGCAGAGGACGCAGAGCCAAGGAACTATTTTGCTTTCCAACGATTCAGGAAGGCGATGATCTCTTCGGGGGTGAGGGAGCGTGCAGACTCGAACTCGCCCTCCTTCTGGCTGTAGAGCAGTCTGCCGTCGCTCTCCAGCACCGCCA
This sequence comes from Terriglobales bacterium, assembly GCA_035624475.1. NCBI lineage: Bacteria > Pseudomonadati > Acidobacteriota > Terriglobia > Terriglobales > Terriglobales bacterium. The sequence continues at coordinate 3,404 of DASPRL010000068.1, read as the reverse complement.
GCGCTGGCACCCCCTTGTCCAGCACGATCTCGTACTGCTTTACCAGGTCCAGGTTCTTGTCGACTTGTCCGATGTCCACGTTGACGACCACGAAGGTGGCGGTCAGCAGCGGTTCGATGTCGGGCCGGTGGAACGCCAAGTCCAGGACATCGCAGTCGTAACACCAGTTGCCGCCGAAGACGAGTAGGACGCGCTTGTGCTCGTGGCCCGCGCGGGCCACCGCTGCAGCGATGTCGGCTTTGGCATCGGCGTTAGCAGGGTAAAGGTCCGGGTCGAGTCGCCTGGGCTGCTGCAGGGGCAGTAAGCCGCTGCGTACCATCAGCACGATCTGTGGCGGGCTGGTGGCCGTGTTCCAGATCTGGGCGGCATCGACGTACCTGGGACTTGGCGGAGACCCCGGGGCCTGCAGCACAACCACGAAGGTCACCTCGCGGAAGTAGTCAGGCAGCTTAGGAACTTTTCCGGCGTCCAACACATCGACGCTGACGATTTTGAAACCCTCTGCCCTCCGCGCCTGCCAGAAGGCAAGCTCTTCATCGAGACTGAAGGGCTTTTCTTTCAGGTCCAAGAGACGTACCGGCGGATCCGAGGAGAAATTCGCCCTGAGGGCGTCGCTGTCGCCCGCCCGCAGCGCCCGCTCCCACCCTCCCAGGGGCTCGAAAGTCGGCGCCGACGAGGAAGGCGCGGTCGCGGAGCCAGCCCCAGCCGGCTTGGACTGCGCGCCCGCGCAGGCCAGAAAGATGGGCAGCGCCAGCATTCCCGCCAAGACTCGCTTCGATGTCATGGGACTCTCCGCAATCGCCAAGGAGAACGTTTCAAGAAGCCCGCACCGCCTTGTGCACGGCCAGCAACTGCTGCAGCACCGCGCGCAGGTGCTTGAGGTCGAGGGCGTTGGCGCCATCGGACTTGGCCTGCTTGGGGTTGTCGTGGACTTCCAGGAAGACGCCGTCCACGCCCGCCGCCACCGCCGCCCGCGAGAGCACGGGGATGAACTCCGGCTGGCCGCCCGAGACCGCCTTGCCGTCCGTCCCCGCCGAAGGCAGTTGCACCGAGTGGGTGGCGTCGAAGACCACGGGCGCGAACTCCCGCATGATGACCAGCGAGCGCATGTCCACCACCAGGTTGTTGTAGCCGAACGACGAGCCGCGCTCGGTGACGAAGACGCGCTTGTTGCCCGAGGCGTGCGCCTTCTGGACCGCGTGCCGCATGTCCCAGGGCGAAACGAACTGGCCCTTCTTGATGTTCACGGCGCAGCCGCTCTTGGCAGCGGCCACGATCAGGTCGGTCTGGCGGCAGAGGAAGGCGGGGATCTGGAGCACGTCGGCAACCTCGGCCACGCGCTGCACGTCCACGGCTTCGTGGACGTCGGTGAGCACCGGCACCTTGACCGCGCGCTTCACCCGCTCCAGCACGCGCAGGCCGCGCTCCACCCCCGGGCCGCGGTAGCTCTCGAGCGCGGTGCGGTTGGCCTTGTCGTAGCTGGCTTTGAAGATGTAGGGCAGGCGCAGCGCCTTGGCCACGCCGGCGATACACTCCGCCATCTTGACCGCGTGCTCTTCGCTCTCGATGACGCAGGGGCCCGCGATCAGGAACAGCGAGCCGTCCCCGATGTGCACCTCGCCGACTTTGAAGCTGGTCGCCAGTCAAGGACCTTTCACCGCCGAGATCGCAGAGGACGCCGAGAGGACTATTTGTTGCTCTTTGCCCGCTTGCGTTCAACGACCTCAATGGTCGCTGACGGCTTGTCATATGGCAAGTCTTCGCCGTCTGCGTTAACAATCGCGATTGGGTCGCCAACCTTGACCGTCATCCCGGGACGAAAGAACGTCTTGGAAACGTACCCCGGACCGGTTGCCGCGATGCGAAGCAACGCCCAATAGTTCTCCACCAGAGCCAGCGGTGTGCCAGGGCTGACTTGATCGCCTTCGTTCAGCAGATAGCGAACCACGTCCACGGTTCCCGACTGATGCTGCACGGTTGGGTCCAGTTCAGGTACCCGGACGAAATACCAGAAAGGCATTTGCCCCTCTGCGATCTCTGCGGTCTCTGCGGTTCAATCTTATCTTTTTCCGACCTTCTCCGGCCGGTGGAAGAGCTCGACCTCCGCCGTTTCCTTGCGCGTGCGCTGGCGCAGCCGGTTCTGGTACGAGGCCCCGAGGAAGGCCTGGAAGAGCGGGTGCGGCTCCAGGGGCTTGGACTTGAACTCGGGATGGAACTGGCAGCCCAGGAAGTAAGGATGGTCGGGGATCTCGACGATCTCCACGTAGGTGCCGTCGGGAGTGGAGCCGGTGATGCGCAGGCCGGCGCCGGTCAGCAACTGCTCGTACTCGCGGTTGAACTCGTAGCGGTGGCGATGGCGTTCGCTGATCTCCAGCGCGCCGTAGGCCTTGTGGGCCTGCGAGCCGGGCTCGAGCTTGCAGGTCCAGGCGCCCAGGCGCATCGTGCCGCCCAACTCGTCGATGCCGCGCAGTTCGCGCAGCTTGTAGATGATGCGGTGCACCGGCGTGGGATCGAACTCGCTGGAGTCCGCGCCCTCCAGCCCGCACACGTTGCGCGCGTACTCGATGCACGCCGTCTGCATCCCCAAGCAGATGCCGAAGTAGGGCACCTTCTTTTCGCGCGCGTAGCGGATTCCGTTGAGCATGCCGGCGATGCCGCGCTTGCCGAAGCCTCCGGGCACCAGGATGCCGTCGTAGCCCTCGAGCTGCGATTCGTAGCTGCGGTCGGCGGGGTCCTTGGTCTCCAGGCCCTCGGCCTCCACCCAGGTGGCGTTGAGCTTCAGGTTGAAGGCCAGCGCGCCGTGGGTGAGCGCCTCTTTCAGCGACTTGTAGGAGTCCTCGTACTCCACGTACTTGCCCACGATGGCGATGGAGACCTCGTCCTTGGGGTTGTAGACGCGGTGCACGAGCTCTTCCCACTTCGCGAGGTCGCGCTCGCGGGTCTGCAGGTGCAGGTACTTGAGCGCCAGGGTGTCCACGTTCTCGCGCGCGAAGACCAGCGGCACCTCGTAGATGGAGGCCACGTCCTTGGCGGTGATCACCGCCGGCTCCTCCACGTTGCAGAAGAGCGCGATCTTGGACTTCATCTCGGGCGCGAGGTAGCGGTCGGTGCGGCAGAGCAGGATGTCGGGCTGGATCCCGATGGAAAGCAATTCCTTCACCGAATGCTGCGTGGGCTTGGTCTTGAGTTCGCCGGCGGCAGCGATGAAGGGCACCAGGGTGACGTGCACGAAGAGCGTGTTCTCGCGGCCCAGTTCCTGGCGCATCTGGCGGATGGCTTCAAGAAACGGGAGTGATTCGATGTCGCCGACAGTGCCGCCAATTTCGACGATGGTGACGTCGGCTGTGCCCGCGACCTTGCGCATGGCGTTCTTGATTTCGTTGGTGACGTGAGGGATGACCTGT
>DASPRL010000067.1 GCA_035624475.1 Terriglobales bacterium | reverse complement strand
TACCCTGCCCAAGCGCGAGGACATGCCCGCGAACCCCATCTCTCCTTACGCCGTGGCCAAGCTGGCGGGCGAGCTTTACATGACCTCGTTCCACCGCGTGTACGGCTTCGAGACCGTGAGCCTGCGCTACTTCAACATCTTCGGGCCGCGCCAGGACGCCAACTCGCAGTACTCGGCGGTGCTGGCCAGGTTCATCACCGCGATGTTGCGCGGCGAGCGCCCCACCATCTACGGCGACGGTGAGCAGAGCCGCGATTTCACCTACATCGACAACTGCGTCTCGGCCAACCTGCTCGCCTGCGAGGCCCCGGCCGGCCAGGCCTGCGGCCGCACCTTCAACGTGGCCACCGGCCGCCGCTTCACCCTCAACCAGACCTTCGCCCTGCTGAAGAAGATCACCGGCTTCACGGGCGAGGCGATTTACGCGGAGGCCCGCCCCGGGGACATCCAGCACTCCCTCGCCGACATCGCCCTGGCGGAGGAGCATCTCGGCTACAGGCCTTTGGTGGACTTTGAGGAAGGACTGCGGCGGACGGTGGCCTGGTACAAGGAGTCAGGGGTCAGGGATCAGGAGTCAGCGGTCAGGAGGTAGAAACCGCCGCGCAAGCAAGACCCTCAATGCACCGCTGTTATCCGCAGTGCCTATCCAAATGCACGCAATTGATGCCCCCTGCCTCGCAACCGTCCGGGACCCAGCCCGCAGGGCGATTGACAATAGCCCAGCACGAAGTGCTGGGTAAGAGGCAATAGCGCGGACAAGTCCCACAGGGACGATTGGCCCTCTCTGCTTCCCAGGCTGCGCTCTGATGAAAAGCCCGCGCTTGGCGTTGACGTTCAATCGTCCCTCGCGGGACTGGCCTTGGACCTGCGCTTTTTCCCAGGACTTCGTCCTGGGCTATTGCCAATCGCCCTAACGGGCTAAGAGCAGCGGACAAGGCGGGCAGTAGCTAAGGGCAGGAGGCAGCGGTTCGCAGCTAGAAAGGTCCTGCTGCCGTCTGAGGTCTGCTGTCTGTCTCTACTGGTCCGCGATGGTGCTCTGCTGGCTCTCGGCGGGGCGCAGCACGCGCTCCACCGAGTAGGGGGCGCGGCGCGAGGGCTCGTGGTAGTGGCGCACCTGCATCTCCCCCAGCAGGCCCAGGGCGAGCATCTGCGCGCCCCCCAGGATGAGCACCGCGGCAAACAACATCAGCGGCCCGTGGTCGGCCATCACCGGCTGGTGGTAGAGGAACTTGTGGACCATCAGCCACACGCCGATCAGGCCCCCGCCCACGAAGCCTGCCATGCCCACCGTCCCGAAGAAGTGCAGCGGGCGCGAGAGGTAGCGCAGCAGGAAGCGGATGGTGATCAGGTCGAAGAAGACGCGAAAAGTGCGCGAGAGACCGTAGTGCGAGTTGCCGCGCTCCCGGTTCACGTTCTTGATCGGGATCTCGCAGATGGTGGCGCCGTGCCAGGAGGCCAGCGCGGGAATGAAGCGGTGCAGTTCGCCGTAGAGCGGCACCTGGTGGATCAATTCCCGGCGATAGGCCTTGAAGGTGGTGCCGAAGTCGTGGATGTCCACCCCGCTCAGCTTGGCCATCAGCCAGTTGGCCACGCGCGAGGGGATGCGCCGCAACCACAGATTGTCGATGCGCTGCTTGCGCCATCCGCTGACGATGTCGTAGCCCTCGTGCAGCTTCTCCAGGAACAGGGGGATGTCCTCGGGCTCGTGCTGCAGGTCGCCGTCCATGGCCAGCACGTACTCGCCGCGGGCGTGGTCGAAGCCGGCGGCCAGCGCCGAGGTCTGTCCGAAGTTGCGGCGCAGCTTCACCACCACCACCCGGCTGTCCACCGCTGCGATCTCCTGCAGCAGGCGGAAAGTGGCGTCGCGCGAGCCGTCGTCCACGAAGACCATCTCGAAGGTCTCGCCCGTGGCCTCCATCACCGCCTTGAGGCGGTCATAGAGGACGGTGACGTTCTCCTCTTCGTTGTGAAACGGGACGACGATGGAGTAGCGGATCACGATGGCAGATTATACCTCGTCTTCGCGCCCAGGCCCCCGTATCCGGGGATGGACGCCGGTCTGGACGGCCCAGGCAGACCGCGGTTTTCGGGGGATAGGGCAGCTCGCGCCGGTCACGAGCCCTGGGGCCAACACGCTACCACAACCCGGTCACGGCGGGAAGAAACCAAGGTAACACCCCCGGGGCCCTGGCAGCGGGCGGGGCTCACCTCGCTGCCGCAAGAAGCCCGGCAGCCAGCGTTCCACTTGTGGCCGGAGTTCGGGATTCTCCCCCAGCTTTCCGGCCCTGGCTGGAGGACTCATGAAGCGCATGCTCCTGGGCTCGCTGCTGGCTCTCCTGCTTCCCTCGCTGGGATGCGTCGGCTACCACAACGGCTATTCTCCGTCCTCCACTCATTCTCCTGGCTGTTATAGCTGCGGACGCACGCGGCACCAGCACGAGGGTCGCGGCTCGGGCCACCGCGATGGCCATGGCGGCGGACGGCGTCACCGCGACCGCGACGACGACCACCACCATCGCCATCACTAGACGAGAAGGCTGGAGGCCCCGGGCAGAGTCGAACTGCCGACCCGCGGTTTAGGAAACCGCTGCTCTATCCATCTGAGCTACGGGGCCCATGCGACGTGAACCCATTATCCCACGTCAGTTTGCCGGCATGGCGGGAACGCGCTTTCGGGACCAGCCGGCGCCCGCCTCGTGGAGCGAATGCACTCCTGCTGGCCGCGCGCCGGCGGAGGCATCGCCGGCGGCACCGCACGGCCAGAAATCGGCCGCGACTTGCGGCCACTTTCTGTGCTATAGATTCCTCAATCTCCTAGGAGAGCAGCAATGGGGTCCGCAAGCGCCGCCCTGCTCGTGCTACAACTCGCGATGGGATGGAACCTGGCCCTGGTGGCGGCCGGAGTGGCCGCCTGCGGAGGCCTGGTCTACGTGATGTTGCGGCTGGGCGCGCGCGCGGCGCCGTCGCCCGAAGGCCAGGAGCCGGGGGTTCCGCCTCCCACGCTGCGCACCCGCGCCCGCCCCGACGGCGAACTGCACGCCGGCGACATCGCCGAGGTCCACAAGCTGCGCCGCGACCGCCGCGTCCCCATCGTCGCGGCGGTGACGGTGCGTACCCCCGAAGGCGCCACCGCCACCGGAACCACCCGCGAGATCTCCGCCGGCGGCATGTCCCTGCAACTGGCGGGCGCGGTGAAGATCTCGCAACCGGTGGAGCTGGAATTCGTCCTGCCTTCCGAGCAGCCCACCAGCATCCACGCCGTGGTGTGGTGGCGCAAAGGCGACATGATCGGAGTGCGCTTCGACTACGCCGATGAAGGCCGCGCGCGCATCAAGGACTGGCTGCGCGCGCAGGCGGCCCAGCTCGCTCACTGAGCCGCTCCCCGCCGCGGTTCATTCCACCCATCCGCTGCGGTACGCGACCCACCAGCTCAGGAGAACGATGGGAACCGTGGCCAGCAGGCCCCACATCAGCGGCAGCGTGAAGTCGGCCAGCAGCCCCAACCCTAGAAAGAGGAGCCAGAACACTTTTCGTTGCATACCCCACCCAGGCCCGACCCCGGCTCTGACCGGCGGCTACGAACTGCGGTCGCCGGCGCCGGTCCGGAGCTCGGCCACGATCTCCCGCGCTGCCTGCCGCGCCTGCTCTTCCTGGTCCACCGGAAAGGAGATGGCGCCCACGCGCGCATGCCCGCCGCCGCCGTAGCGCTCGCAGATCAGCGCCAGGTTCACCAGCTTCTCCGCCCGCGCCCAGGGATTGGAACCCACCGCCACCTTAGTCCGAAAGCTGCTCTTGCTCAATCCCACGCTGTAGGTGCACTCGGGATGCAAATAGTAGGGGATGAACTTGTTGTAGCCCTCCAGGTCCTGGTCGGTGACGTCGAAGAAGACGGTGCCCTGCTTGCACTCGGCGCGCTGGCGCACGATCGCGATGGAGTTGCGGTGCCGCTCCAGCAGCGGCGGCAGCAGGCCGGCCACGAAGGGCTCCTGCACGATGGCGGCCAGCGGCCGGCTCACCAGCAGGGGGATGAGCCGGGGAACGAAGCCGGGGTCCTTGGTGGCCTCGATAGCCAGGGTGAGCTGGGGCGCCGGCTGCTTCATTTCCACGGCGGTGGCGGCGTCCTGGTACTGGGCGCCGTCGATGATATCGGCCCACTCGATCAATTCCGCCACCGGGCGCGGATTGAAGCCGAAGCGCTGCTCCGCGACGGTGGCGATGAACTTGGTGCAGGACTTGAAGTCGGGATCGAAGAACTTGGTGTTGGACTGCTGCTGCTCGAAGTGGGAGGCGTCGGCAGGGGTGAGGAAGGCGCTCTGGTGGTGGTCGAACCACCAGGTGATGCGGGGCGAGGTGGAGTATTTGAAGTCCACGATGGCGTTCTCGTCGCCGTCGAACTGGCTCTCGTCGAACAGGGCGCCGGCGCGGTGCACCAGCCCGGTGAACTGGAACTCGGCGTTGTCGCGAATGCGCTCGCGGTAGAAGCGGGTGAACAGCCCCGCCGAGGCCGCCCCGTCGAAGCACTTGTCGTGATAGAAGACGCGGACTCTCACCTCTTCCCCTTCCCGCGGCAACGCCAAACAAAAGTAGATACAAATGACATCCCCCCGCGCTTCTGTCAAGTGAGCCGG
>DASPRL010000066.1 GCA_035624475.1 Terriglobales bacterium | reverse complement strand
GATGGTGACCAGGATGGTCTTGTCGTCCAGGGCGCGCTTGAGGTCATCCAGGTCAATCAGCCCATCTTTTTGTAACGGCAGGTAGGTCACGCGATAGCCGTACTTCTCCAGGCGCTTGCAGGTGTCGAGCACCGCCTTATGCTCGGTGACCGCCGTGATGATGTGATTGCCCTTTTCTTTGTACATCTCCGCGACCCCCTTGATGGCGAGGTTGTCGCTCTCGGTGGCGCCGGAGGTGAAGATGATCTCCTTGGAGGTGGCGCCCACCAGCTTGGCGATGCGCTCGCGGGCCTCTTCCACGCCGGCCTCGGCCTGCCACCCGAACTCGTGGTTGCGGCTGGCGGCGTTGCCGAACTTCTCGGTGAAGTAGGGCAGCATCTCTTGCAGCACCCGCGGGTCGATGGGGGTGGTGGCGTGGTTATCCATGTAGACGGGGAGCTTGACCCCGGCGGGGGGCTGGTGGTTGCCGCTGTGTTCCTGATTCGTGCTCATATCCGCTCCTTCGAATGCCTGGCGGCCGCGTGGGCCGCGCGATCTTCAAGCCAGCGTGACCAATTCCGCCGGCACCGGTTTCTCTTCCACTTCCAGGGCGCGGCGCTGGCGGGCGGCGTCGCGGGCCATGTCGGCGATGGAGATGCGCTCCAGCACCTGCTGGATGCTCTCGTTGACCATGCGCAGGGGCTCGCGCACGGTGCAGCGCGGGCTCTGCTCGCACTCGCCATCCACCTTGAAGCAGGAGGTGATGAAGAGCTGGCCGTCGATGGCCTTGATGACCTCGAAGGCGCTGATGGAGCGGGCGTCGCGGGCCAGCACGTAGCCGCCGTTGGTCCCGTGGTGCGAGATGAGCAACCTGCCGCGCACCAGCCTCTGCAGGATCTTGGCCAGCGCCTCCTGGGGGATGCCATAGGCCTCGGCCAGGTCCTTGGCGCTGCACGAGCCCTCGCTGGCATGCTCCGCCAGGTGCTTCATGGCGATCAAGCCGTAGTCCGCCTTCTTGGTCAGCTTCAGCATGGTGTACCGCCGGCTATACCCGACTGTTTCGGTCGTATATGATTTTAGATGCAGGGGAGGGTGGAAAGCAACACTATCGGCTGAACGGTGGGAATTGGCCAGTCAACGGTAAGTCTTATGGGCTGAGCAGGTTAGGTATATACGGCGGGGAAGGTCGGAATTCGACTCAGGGGCCCGAAGCTGAGCACTTGACTTCCTTTGCCTGCGGGCTAGAATACCGGCAAGTTTCCGGCTGCAGTTCCGGATATGCGTCCAGGTGATGGTTCCCCAGCCCCGAACCCACGACCCGATCTTCGGGTCCGGCTCGCCCCGCCTCGAGTCTCCCACAGGGAAGAGAGTCGGCATGGATCCGTGTAAGCACCCGCGCGTGCGCGTCGTGACTCGGGAAAAGAAATCCGAGTTCGTGGAGTGCCTGGAATGTGGCGAGGTCTTTGAAGCCAGCGAGTTCAAGGACATGGCCAACGAAGAGCGCACCGGCACCGACGAAGGCTGAGCCGCTTTGGTCCCTTCCGGCCCCGATGGTCCCTGACCCGATGTGCGCCCCGCAGGTTACCTCCGTGCCTTGTGGGGCGCGCGGCGGGTCTGCTACCTTGGGCGCCTCCCCAGGAAGGTGAAGACCCTCATGCCGCGCCTGGCCCTGGTTGTGGACGACTCCATGCTGATCCGCCATACCGTCTGCCGCTTCCTGGAGGATTGCGGCTTCGAGGTGGAGAGCGCGACCGACGGGGTGGAGGCGCTGGAGATGCTGACCCACCTCGAGCCCAGCCTGATCATCACCGACCTGCAGATGCCCCAGATGAGCGGCGGAGAGCTGATCGCGGCGCTGCAGGCGCGGCCGCAGACGGCCTCCATCCCCATCGTGATCCTGGCGGGGCGCAAGAGCGGGCCTGAGCCTCCCGAGGCGCGGCACGCCCGCTTCGTGGTGTACAAGGACATCGACATCGACCAGCAGTTGGGCAAGGCGCTGGCGGCGCTGGGGTTTGACCCGCCAGCGCCGCGCTGAGCCGGGTGGGGCCTCACTTCATCCTGGTGGCCGTGACCTCGATCTGGTAGCTGCGGGTGGAGTCCACGTCATCGAGAGTGCCGATGATGGTGGGCTTGCCCGGGGTCAGCACCGAGGTGATGGAGGCACGCGCCTGGCGGGTGACCGGAGCGCCCGGCAGGGCCAGCTCACCGCCGGTGACCACGCTGCTCATCTCCACCGAGGTCTCCAGCACCACCCCGTTGTCCTGCTCGCGCAGGCTGCAGTCCAGGTTCATCCCGACGGACATGTACTGGATGTGTTTTTGGTCGCCCGAGACGGTGGAGTCCGCGGCCACCGGCACCTGCCGGCCCACGCGCACCTGGCAGCCATGGCGCCCCGCTTGCGTGCTTACGAAGTACCGGCGCTCGTTGATGCGTTTGCCGTTGTCCAGCTCCTGGATCACGTAATCCAGGCGATAGACCGCGGGCTCCGGCTTGACCTCGGGCTTGCTTTCCTGCGCCGCCGCGACCGCCGGCCAGAGCAGGAAGGCCACAGCCGCCATCACCAACCACTTCAGGATCGTTCGGTTCATCATTTCCTCCTTGTTTGATCTCTAGCGTACCGGGGCCGGCTGGTTGCCGTCGGGATTCAGCGGCGAGATCTCCAGCGGGTCGATCTTGATCTCGGCCATGGGCTGGCCGCTGGTCTTGGCCTGCTGGGCCGCGGCTTGGGGCTGGGAGTGCACGTAGGCCAGCAGCAGGCGGTCCTGCTCGCTCAGGGCCTGCGGCGCCGGGAACTGGGGCAGGCGCGCGGCCGCCACCGCTGCCCGGGGAGCGGCCTGGGCGCGCGCTCCGACCCGCGGCTTGGTCTGCGCCGCAGCCTTGACCACAGGCGGCGGGGCCGGCGTGGGGAGGGATGGGCTGGGCGCTACCGCGACCACCACCGGCGGCGCCGGCGCCTGCGTCCGGGGGCGCGCCAGGTAGAGCCCGCCGGCGATCA
>DASPRL010000065.1 GCA_035624475.1 Terriglobales bacterium | reverse complement strand
GAGTGCGCCGCAGGCTCGACAGGTGGGCCCCTACTCCCAGGGCCTGCCCCATATCGTGGGCCACCGAGCGCAGATAGGTGCCCGGGGCCACCCGGGCGCGGAAACGCGCCCGGTCGGCCTCTACTCGCAGAATCTCCAGCTCCCGGATCTCGACCTGCACCGGCTGCAGCGGCACTTCCTTTTTCTTGCGCGCCAGCTTGTAGGCGGGCACGCCGGCGATCTTCTTGGCCGAGAACGGAGGCGGCATCTGCTGGATGGGTCCGAGGAACCTGGTCGCTATGGCCTGCACCTCTTCCAGGGAGAGACGGGCTTCCCGAATCGGTCCGAGGGGCTCGCCCTCGGCGTCGTAGGTGTCGGTGGCGAAGCCGAAGCGGATTTCCCCCTCGTAGCTCTTTTCCGCCGTGGTATAAAACTGGGCTAGGCGCGTCATGCGCCCCACGACCAGGGGTAGCACGCCGGTGGCCATGGGGTCGAGCGTTCCCAAGTGTCCGACCGAGCGCTCGTCCAACAGCTTGCGCACCCGGCTGACCACGTCGTGCGAGGTCAGGCCCGCCGCTTTGTCGATGATCAGTACGCCGTTCATGCGCTGGCTATCCTGGGCGCTCGCGCCCCTCCCCGTCAAATCCCGGCCAAGAACTTTTGTTGCTCGCTCCTTGCCGGCCGCATCGAATCTCCGGACCCGATGATCCCCCTCAAGGACGACACGCCCCGCCTCACCACGCCCTACGTCACCTACTTCCTTATCGGGCTGAACACGATCGTCTTTCTCTTTGAACTCATCCTCGACGAGGCCGGGCGCACCGCCCTGCTCTTCCAGTTCGGCCTGGTGCCGGCGCGTGTGACCGGCCTGCTGCACGGCGTACCCGGGGCCACCGCCGCCCTGCTGCCGCTGCTGACCTCGATGTTCCTGCACGCCTCCTGGCTGCACCTCATCGCCAACATGTGGGTGCTGTGGATCTTCGGCGACAACATCGAGGACCACCTCGGCCACTTCCGCTACCTGCTCTTCTACTTCGGCACCGGGCTGGCGGCTTCCCTGCTGCACATCGCCTTCAATCCCGGGGCGCAGGTGCCCAGCGTGGGCGCCTCCGGGGCCATCGCCGGAGTCATGGGCGCCTACTTCCTGCTCTATCCCTCGGCGCGCGTGCTCACCCTGATCCCCTTCTTCATCGTCTACTTCACCTGGCTGCCGGCCTGGCTGGTGCTGGGCTACTGGTTCGTGGCCCAGTTCCTGAGCGGGGCCGCCACCTCCATCGTCTCCCCGCGCGACACCTCGCACGGAGGCATCGCCTTCTGGGCGCATGTGGGGGGATTCCTGGCCGGGCTGGCGCTGATCAAGCTCTTCCCTGCCCAGCCACGACGCTATCGCTACACCGACTGGCAGCCGCGCTGAAGCGGCTCACTCCGCCGCCTCGGCAGCATCCATCCGCCTTCTCAGCCGCTCCCGCAACATGGGAGGCGCCGCCTGGTTGCAGGCCACCAGGAACCACAGCGGGCGCTCCGGGTCGGCAGCCAGGGTCTCCAGGGTCTGGTAGTCGGCGTTGGGATGGCGGGCCACGTTCTCCTTGATGGCGTCGTAGGAATGCCGCGCCAGCAGGGCCAGCACCGAGGAGGGCGTGTTGGGATGCTCGGAGATGGTGCGCAGCAGCAGGTAATCGTCGGCGGGGGCCTTCTGCGCCATCTCTGCCAGCCGGTCGGCCGAGGTCCTGGGGTCGCGCGCCTCCGCCACCCGCTTGTCCCATTCCGGGGTGATGCCGTTCAGTTCGGCCGTGCGCTCGGCGATCAACGCCTCCAGTTGCCTGGCCTCTTGCTCGCTGCGGTCGTCCTGGTGGCGGAACTTGCGGATAGACTCCAGCACCGCTCGCAGGTGCTGGCGCTCCCCGAAGATGATCTGGGAGGTGCGCTTCACCGCCTTGGAGTCGCGCTTCTGGTCGGACTTCCGCATGACTGACCCAGCAAGGATTCTAACTCAACCGAATCTGCCGGAAGCTGGTCAATCAAGCCGGGGCCAGGAGCCAAGGGCCGCTGTTCTCACAGCTTGCCGGCGATGGGCGTGAGCACGAGTTCCTCCACCACCGCATTCTCGGGCAAGGTGAGAGCGGCGACGATGGACTGGGCGACGGTTTCCGGTGCCATCATCTTCTCCCGCGGCGCCTCCGCCCAGAACTGCTTCCAGATCTCGGTGTCGGTGGCGCCCGCGATCACCGTGATCACGCGGATGCGGCGTTCGCGCAGCTCCTCGCGCAGGACGTCGCCGAAGGCCACCACCCCCGCCTTGCTCACGCTGTAGGCGGAGGAGCCGGGAATCGCCTCTCGCGGTCCCGCGACGGACGAGAGGTTGACGATGCTTCCGCCGTCGCGCAGCAGCGGCAGGGCCGCCTGCGTGCAGTAGAACATCCCGTTCAGATTGGTTTCGAGCACCTCGCGCCAGGCCTCGGCCGGAAGCTGCGCCACCGGCAGGGTGGCATGCGAGCGCCCGGCGTTGTTGATGAGGATGTCGATGCGGGGAAAGCGGCGGCGGGCCGCGGCAAGCAGCTTCCTGACCTGCTCAGGATCGCGCACGTCGCAGCGGCCCGCCACGACCTCGACCGCGACCACGTCCCGGACGCGCCGAACGGCGCGCGCCAGGGCCGAGGCATCTCGCCCAGTGAGCACCAGGTCGCACCCCTCGGCAGCGAGCGCGGACGCGATGGCCAAGCCGATCCCCCGGGTGGCCCCGGTGACCACCGCCACCCTGCCCTGCAGCCGGCCCGGCGGGCGGGTCCGGGCTGCCCCGCCTCGTTTAGCTGCCATTGCTGGCCCGGTTGCGGATCAGGGAGAGGAACTCCTGGCGCGTATCGAGTTCGTCGCGGAAGACGCCCAGCATGGAGGAGGTCACGGCGGCGGAGTGCTGCTTCTCCACCCCGCGCATCATCATGCACAGGTGGCGCGCCTCGATGACCACGCCCACACCCTGGGGCTCGATGGCGCGCTGGATGGTCTCGGCGATCTGCGTGGTCAGGCGCTCCTGTACCTGCAGCCGGCGCGCGAAGATGTCGATCAGCCGCGGGATCTTGCTCAGCCCGATCACTCTTCCCTTGGGGATGTAGGCGACGTGCACCTTGCCGTAAAAGGGCAGCATGTGGTGTTCGCAGAGGCTGAACATCTCGATGTCCTTGACGATGACCATCTCGTCGTAGCTGACTTCGAAGAGGGCGCCCTTGAGGATGCTCTCCGGGTCTCCCTGGTAGCCCTTGGTCAGATATTCGAGCGCGCGCGCCATGCGTTCGGGCGTGCGCAGCAGGCCGTCGCGGCCCGGGTCCTCACCCAGCCGGACCAGCAGTTCGCGCGCCAACTCTTCCAGGCTGGCGCTGGTCAAGGTCACCGCTTCCACTTCCCTCTTCATGGTCTTCCCCGCTTTCTGCTAGCGCCGGACTTCCCTGCCCCCGGCGTACTCGAAGGAGTTCAGCATGGTCTCTTCCAGGCGGACCTTCTCGACGCTGGCCGCGCGGAAACCGTTCTCCAGGGTCTGGTAGATGTCTACGCACAGGTTCTCGGTGGTGGGCACGATGCCGCGGAAGCACGCCAGCGTGTTCAGGTTGGCGTGGTCCAGCCGCTCCAGGATCTCGCGCGCCACGAAGGCGTCCAGTTGGACCAGGTCGCACACCATGCCGGTGGCCGGGTCCACCGGCCCCCCCACGGTGACCTCCAGGGCGTAGTTGTGCCCGTGGCCGTGGGGGTTGTTGCACTTGCCGTAGGTGCGCTGGTTCTCGGCTTCGCTCATGGCCTCGCTGTGCAGCCGGTGCGAGGCGGAGAACCAGTAGCGGCGCGTGAGATAGGCCTTCATTCTTCTCCGTAATAATCCACGAACAGGTCGGGGGTCTCGTACACCCGCACCCGGTGCAGCGCGGCGCGCTCCAGCCTGGGCTGCATCCGCTTCCAGACGGCGATGGCCAGGTTCTCGGTGGTGGGGATGGTGCGCAGGAACTCCGGCACCTCCTTGTTGAGGAAGCGGTGGTCCATGGCGGAAAGCACCTCGCGCTCCAGCACCTCCTTCAGTTCCTTCAGGTCCACCACGAAGCCGGAGCGCGCGTCCACCTGCCCCTTCACCGTGACTTCCAGAGTGTAGTTGTGCCCGTGCCCGTTAGGATTGTTGCACTTGCCGAACAGGCGGCGGTTCTCCTCCGCCGAGAATTCGGGGTTGTGGTAGTAGTGCGAGGCGGAAAACTCCGCTTTACGCGTCAAGTAGACCATCAGGCTCCTCGGGCCGCTTGGGGAAGTTCTCGGTCACACGGCCGGCCGGGCCGGGACGCGTACGTCCTCCCCTTCCACTCTACCTTCCCGCGCCACCGCGTATAGAGCACCGAACGCAATAAAAGTAACGCGAACAGCGGCAGTCCGGCCACCGCCGCCAGGTTGGCGCCCCACGAGAAGTGCGCCCGGCGCACCCGCCGCAGCAGGTTCAGCCATCCCAAAGATGCCGCGGCCAGGGCCAGGGCCGCAAGCCTT
>DASPRL010000064.1 GCA_035624475.1 Terriglobales bacterium | reverse complement strand
GCCGGGGCCGCGCCGCGGCGACCACGCCACCAGCCGCCCTTCCGCCAACTGCAGCACCCCGATGGCCAGCAGCGTCAGTTGCTTGTGGGGCTCGTCGATGGGCTCCAGCAGCGCCAGCCCCGCCAGGAAGACCAGGAACAGAATGTCGATCCAGTTGATCGCTGGCCGTTCCCGCACCACCGTCGTCATGCCGCTTCCCCCTCTGAATCTAACACGGGAGTCGCAGCTTACGTTGCGGCGCGGGAGGTCGTGGCGCAGCTTTGCCCCCAGGCCGGTGGGAACGGGGACTCACTGCAATACGTGACCCGGGTCACCGCGCAGGGGGGTCGCGGGGGTGAAGAATGACTCTGTCTGCATTCCGCGATCGTGGGCGGTGACACCCGACCGTGCCGGGGAGGTCACCATGGCTGGCTCGGAGTGGAAACGAAGAGACTTCATCAAGACGCTCGCCGGAAGCCTGGCGGCCGTACGCCTGGACTGGGCTTCCTTCCCGGTCGGCCCGGCGGCCGCCCGGGGAGAAAACGAATTCGACGCGGTCATCATCGGCTCCGGTCTGGGCGGGCTCAGCTGCGCCGCCGGCTTCGCCCGCCAGGGCTTCAAGGCGCTGCTCCTGGAGCAGCACGACAAACCCGGCGGCTACGCCACCTCCTTCCGCCGCCCGGGGGGATTCGAGTTCGACGTCTCCCTGCACTCCACTACCGTGGGAGAGCGGAACGGCCTGCACAACCTGATCCCGGGCTTTCCCGAGATCACTGAGATCGAGTTTGTTCCTCACCCCAACCTCTACCGCGCCATCTTTCCCCACCACGACCTCCGCGTGCCCACCCGCGATCTCCCCGGCTACCTCGGCCTGCTGAGCAAGGCGTTTCCGGCGGAAGAAGCCGGCATCCAGGCCCTCTTCGAGGACATCCAGGGGCTGGCGCAGGACCTTGCCCGGCTCTCCCGCGCGAAAGGGGAGGTGGATGCCAGCCGCTTCCCGCTCGAGTTTCCCCACCTGGAGCGCTTCGGGCGCAGCACCTGGGGAGAGATCGTCGATGCCCACATCCACGATCCCCAGCTCAAGGGCGTGATCTCGGCGCTCTGGGGATACTACGGCCTGCCCCCCTCCAAGCTGGCGAGCATCTACTACGCCCTGCCCACCTACTCCTATCTCACCGAGGGCGGCTACTATCCCCGGGGGCGCTCGCAGACGATCAGCAATGCGCTGGTGGATTTCGTGCAGGCGCGGGGCGGCAAAGTGCTGCTGCAGCAGCGCGTCCAGAAGATCCTCACCCAGGACGGCGCGGCCCGAGGCCTACGCACCGCCGACGGGCAGGAATTCACCGGCAAGGTCGTGGTCTCCAATGCCAATGCCTACGACACCTTCCACACCCTGCTGGAAAACGATCCCCGCCTGCAGGACTACCTGGCCCGCATGGACGGCTTCAGCGTCAGCCTCTCCACCTTCCAGGTCTTCCTCGGGCTGAAGCGCGACCTCGTGAAGGAGCTCGGCCTCACCGACACCGAGATCTTCTATTCTCCCTCCTACGACAGCGAAGCCAGCTACCGGGGCGCTCTCAACGCCGACTTTAACGATCCCGGCTTTGGGGTCACGCTATACGACAACCTCTTTCCCGGCTACTCTCCCCAGGGAAAGAACACCATCAATCTGATGACCCTCCAGGGCTTCGATCACTGGAAGCCCTACGAGAGCGACTACCGGAAAGGCGACAAGACACCCTATCGCGCCGAGAAGGAGCGCATGGCCGATCAGCTCATCCGGCAAGCCGAGAAGGTGCTGTTGCCGGGGCTTTCGAAGGCCATCGAAGTGAGAGAGGTCGGCACGCCGCTGACCAACCTCCGCTACACCGGGAACTATCGCGGGGCCATCTACGGCTGGGACCAGACCCTGGACAACTCCGAGCCCCGGCGGGTGCCGCACGCCACGCCCATCAAGAACCTCTACCTGGCGGGGGCGTGGACCCGGCCCGGGGGCGGCTACAGCGCCGTGCTCGAAAGCGGCCTGGAGTGCTTCGCCGAGATCATGAAGGCCTGGGCGTAGCCTCCCGGCCGCCAGCCTACCTCTGGTCCAGCGACACCAGCTTGACCTCCACCGGGATGGTCAACTTCTCGCTCCCGCGCGCCACCTCCACTTGGTGACGCTCGCCCTCGCCGGCCAGCCAGATGCGCAGTTGCCCCAGGGTGAATTCCCCGGCCGGCTTGCCGTCGAAGCCGGTGATCACGTCGCCCTTCTGGAAGCCCGCCTGCTCCGCCGGCGAGTCTTTGCGCACGCCGGTCACGGTGTAGGTGTGCAGGTCGGTGCCCGAGGCCAGCACCACCACCCCAAAGGTCCGCCGCTCCGGGAAGGGCTTGCCGGCTTCTGCGGTGGGCTCGAAGATCACGCGGTTGCGGGCGTAGTCGAGGAAGACGTGATAGCGGCGGAAGGTCGACTCCCCGATCGTCCCCGAGAAGCTGCTGCTGGCGTACGCTCCCTTGGTGTTGACCGACATGTTGATGGGGATGTCGTCCACCTCCAGCGGCCCCAGCTTCAGCTTCTGGATGCGCCCGCGCACGTTCTGCTGGGTGAAGAACTGGTTCTCCAGACCGGGGGTGCGGTTCACGCCCGCGCCCGTCTGCGCCAGCCGCGCCAGGTCGTTGGCCTTCACGAAGGGCGAGGTCAGGGTCATGGTCTCGGCCGCCCCGAAATCCAGCACGAAGTACGCCGGGATCTCCGGCTTGGTGGGCACCGAGATCGTCCCGTGAGCGAAGGGAATGCCGTTGTCGAAGGTCACCGGCACGACCAGGCCGTTGCCCGTGTACTTCCAGTTCGCCGGATCGTGCAGGGTCATCAGCCTCTTGTCGTAGTCGATCTCGATCACGAAGCGGCTGATGAAGTCGTAGCCCAGGATGCCTCCCAGGGGCATGCCCAGCGCCCGCTCCAGGCCGGTCTGATCGATCACCGCCACGTGCTGGTTGCGCAGCTCCACGCCCGGCAGGGTGAAGGTCGCGCCCGTGGCGTAGTCGTACTCCGCCGAGCCGCCCCCGCCCGTGGTCGCGGTCTTGCCGTAGGTCTTCATCCCGAAGTCGGCCAGCCGCGGCGTGTTGATGACCTCCTGGTCGGCGCCCGTGTCCAGGATCCACCCGATGGGCGGCCGCCCGTTCAGCGAGGCCTGGAAGATGATGTG
>DASPRL010000063.1 GCA_035624475.1 Terriglobales bacterium | reverse complement strand
GGCCTTGGGATCGTTGCAGGAGCGGCCCATCTCGGCCAGCAGGTCCGCCACCGCCACCACCGCCTCGTCGGCCTGGTTGAGGGAAGGCGCGAGGTAGTAGACCCGGCGGTAGGCGTCGATGACGCGGGCATAGTCGCGGCGGGTGCGCTGGGAGACGGCGGCGTCTTGCAGCTCCTGGCGCATCCGCTCCGCAGCCTCGAACTGGACGCGCGCCTTTGCCTTTTTCTGGGCGACGGTGAGCGCCGTCGCCGGGGCGGCGGCCAGGGCCAGGGCGCAGAGTAGGGCGGCGGCGCGCCACACCCCTCGGATTGGGGTCGAGCCGTTCACGTCGAAGCCTCTTGCGCAGACGCCGCGGGCGCTACTCGGTGTTGCTGAAGGTCAGCACGCCCTGGGCATCGCGGTACACCCGGATGGGAGACGAGAAGCCGGCCCGCAGGGCGGAGCCGTTGCCGTAGATCTCCGTGATCCGGCGCACATAGTTCCTGGTCTCGCGGAAGGGAGGAACCCCGTTGTTGCGCGCCACCGCTCCCGCGCCCGCGTTGTAGGCGGCCAGCGAAAGCGAGACGTCCCCGCCGTAGGTGTTCAGCAGGGCCCGAAGGTGGCGCACCCCCGCATCGATGTTCTGCTGCGGGTCGAAGGGATTGCTCACGTTCAGCGTCTGGGCCGTCCCCGGCATCAGCTGCATCAGCCCCATGGCTCCCTTGCGCGAGACCGCGGTGGGATTGAAGTTCGATTCCACCTTGATGACCGCGCGCACCAGATTCGGGTCCACGCCATGCTTGGCGGCGATCTGGTCGATCAGGCCGTCGATCTGGTCGGCGCTGAGGGGTTGCCGGGAGAGGGTGCCGGGCTGAGCTGCCGCTTGCCGGGCCTCCAGAGTCTGCGAGACCTCGGCGGCCGCCGAGCGCGCCGCCCGCATGGCGGCGGGGCTGGGCGGCGGCACCGGGATCCAGCGCTGCTTGCTGCGGCTCCAGTAAACCAGGTTGGTGGTTCGCGGCGCCGGCCGCGCATGTGCGGCCGCGCCGGGCTTCGGTGAGAGGGTGTCACTGTTGACGTAGACGGTCCGGCCGTTCTGCTGCACCGCGACGATGGCGTCGCCGGCTCGGGCCGCTGTCGGCAGTAGCAAGGTCGTCAATGTCAGGAGAATCAGGTGTCGCCGCATGCTTCATCCCTGGGCGTCGCCCGCAAGAAACGCTTCCCGCGCGGGTTGCCGCCTGCACCTAACCGTCACCTGACGGAGTTTCGTCCAGAGTGAGTGGATTATATGCCGGGGTGCCGGAAGCAGCAACGGCGCCGGCAGGGGGAATCAGAGGAGTGAACAGGACAAAACGCGGCAAAACACCAATAAAAACCAATGAGATAGGGAGAATTCCGCAGGTTGGGTACACGGAGGCCCACTGTCCTTCAGGACGCTGTCCTTCGGGGGGGATGAAGGGACGCAGGACGCCCGAGGCCGGAGGTCTGCCTTACTCCCTCACCAGCCAGTCCAGGGCCTCGGTGCGGCTCTGGAAGGGCACGAACTCGCGGTTGGAGAAGGTCTGGATGGCCTTGAAGTAGGTCTCGGGCAGGCTCTCGATGCCCACCCAGGCGGCGCGCTTGACGTAGGGGGCGTCGAAGGTGGTGACCTCCTTGATGCGGGTGACGGCGTCCTTGTTGACGCGGGCGCCGGTGAAGTCGGCCAGGGCCAGCACCGAGCCCTTGGCCTGCCGCGCGATCACCTCTTTGACCGCGGTGGAGATCATCATGATCTCCTGGGGGCCGCAGCCGGTGAAGTCGATCACCAGGATCTGCTTGCCCTTGTGCTCGACGAACTGGATGCGCTCCATGGCGCCTAGTCCTCCGCCAGCCAGTCCAGAGCCTCTCCCCGGCTCCTGAAGAGGACGAAGTCGCGTTTGGAGGAGAAGGTCTTGAGCGCCTGGAAATGGGCCTCGGGGAAGCTCTCCGTGCCCACCCACGCCGACTTCAGGATGTGGGGAGCGTCGGCGACGGTGGCCTCCTTCAGCCGGGTGATCACATCCTTGCTGACCTGAGCTCCGGTGAAGTCGGCGAGCAGGCGCACCGAACCCTTGGCCTGGGAGGTGACCACGTTGCGCACGGCGGTGGAGAGCAGGATGATCTCCTGTGGGGTGCATCCGGTGATGTCCACCAGCAGCACTTGCTTGCCCTTGTGGGTCACGAACTCGATGCGCTCCATGCGCTCCCCCGCCTTGCCGGACCGGCCCTGAGCCCTGAAGGACTCAGACCATATACACCCGGGCCGCGGCCGGCGTCCAGCGTTAGTCGTGGGGCAGGAGGCCGCCCATGGCACCCCGATTGCTCCTCCCCGACCCGGGATTGCCAACCCCAATTTTGGAAAGGGGATTCAGCATGGGGAAACGCATCGCGGCCATCGTCTTCATCTTCGCCTGCACCACCGTCGCCTGGATGATCCTGGGCGGCACTATCCTCACTCGTACCTATAACTTCGACGACCAGCTCAAGGAGAAGGTCGCCTCCACCTGGGGCAGCAAGCAGGTGCAGGGCGCACCCACCGCCAGCTACGACAAGCTAGTGGAGAAGAGAGTCCAGATCGTCAACGTGTCCAAGGACACACAGGGTGCGTCCGCGGTGACACAGGAGACCGTCGCCGTCCCCCTGCCCCTAGAGAGCAGCCGCCTGGACGTGGGCTTCGACCTGCAACACCGCCAGAAGGGCCTGCTGTGGTACAGCACCTACAAGGTCGGCTTCTCCGGCGCCTACACCTTCCGCAACACCAGCGACAAGGAGCAGAGCGTCCGCTTCGCTCTGGCCCTGCCCACCACCCAGGCCAACTACGATGACCTCAAGGTCACCATCGACGGCCAGAAGGTCACGCCCGCCAACTCCCAGGGTTTCTTGTCGGCCTGGGCCACGGTGCCGGCGGGGAAGACCGCCACCTTCGCCGTCTCCTACCGCTCGCAGGGCCTGGAGAGCTGGACTTACCGGTTCGGCGACGAGGTCACCCAGGTGCGCGACTTCGCCCTCACCATGCGCACCAACTTCCACGACATCGATTTTCCCGCCGACACCCTTTCCCCCACCGACAAAGCCTGGCTGCCTGCGGGCTGGCAGCTCACCTGGCGCTACTCCGATCTGCTCACCGGCTAC
>DASPRL010000062.1 GCA_035624475.1 Terriglobales bacterium | reverse complement strand
AGGAGATCGCGCCCGGGCTGACGGCGGAAGAGGTGCAGAAGGCGACGGAGGCGCGGCTGGTGGTCGGTCCCAAGCTGAAGGTGATGGAAACCTAGACGTCAGACGGGACGTCAGACGTCAGCAAGGGTCAGGCACGGAAGGCGCGCGGACCGGCGAGGATGCGGGCGGGCAGCAGGATGATGGCCTCCAGGAACTCGAAGACTCCCTTCACCACGATGCCCAGCAGGCGGAAGGGCAACAGCAGCACCCACACGATGGGATAGAGCACCAGCGCCAGCAGCGCCAGCGGCCAGCAGAAGAAGAGCAGGATCAGCCAAAGCAGGAAGGTCGCCATAACCCCTCCACAGATCTTCCTGCTCTATTCTACGAGTCTTTCCAGCTCCTGGTTCCCGCGCCTACGTCAAGTCCTCCAGCTTGAGGGCGGCGCCCTTCCAGGCGGCCTGGAACTGGCGGTCGACGAACTGGGCGTCGTAGTCGCGGTGCTGGGCCTTGAGCGCCTCGCGCAGGCCGAAGAGGGAACGCGGGTTGCGAGGATTGCGATTCAGGTCCTCGCGAAAGACCGCTTCGGCGGCGGCGGGGTCGCCCGCGAGCAGCAGGGCCGCGCCCAGGGATTCGCGTACCGAGAGGGGCCAGTCCGGGGGCTCGCTGTACTTGAGCGAATCCTGGGCGGCGGCGGCCTGGCGCAGCAGGGGGACAGCGGCGGCGGGGTCGTGGCGGGCCACTGCGATCCTGGCGGCCAGAGTGTTGGAGGCGATCTGGAGGATGGTCTTGGTCTTGTTGTTGAAGGGCATGCCGAAGATGGCGTCGGAAGAAGTGGCGGCCTCGGCGGCGGCCACGATCGCGTGCTCGGCCTCGGCGTCGGCGAGCTTGCCCTGGGCGGCGAGCGCCATGCCGCGGGCAAAGTGCCAGTAGACGGTCGTGGTCTTCATGGCGGAATCGGGCGCGGGCATGGCCAGGATGCGGTCCCACTGGTGGAAGCGGAGATCCACCGCCAGGGGGACGGTCATGAAGCCCTCGAGCGGCGGCATCATCTTGACCAGAGGGCCGACGTGGGCGGTGAGCAGGTCGGCGGCCTGGCGCGAGTCGGCGTAGTCGCCGTCGATGGCGGCGCAGATAGCAATGAAGTGCAGGTTGTGGCTGTAGTACATGGCGGGGTAGATGCCCTGCGCGCCGCTGGCCTGGATGTAGGCGCGGTCGGCGGCAGCGGCCTTCTGGTTGGTGGCGATGGCGGCGGCCCAGTCGCCGGTGCGGATGTAGACGTGCGCCGGCATGTGCACCAGGTGTCCGGCGGCGGGCGCCAGCGCCGCCAGGCGGTTGGCGGGGGCCAGGGCGCGCTCAGGATGGGGTGAAGCTTCCACGGCGTGGATGTAGTAGTGGATCGCGCCCATGTGGTTGGGATCGCGCTTCAGGACCGATTCCAGCGTGGCCACGATCTCCTCGGTGCCGGCTTCGGGTGTGCCGTCCAGATGCCACAGGCCCCAGGGATGCAGGTTCATGCCGGACTCAGCAAAAAGGGTGGCGGCGTCCAGGTCATCGGGGAACTGGCGGACGAGTTCGCGCATGGCGTCGTGGTAGGCCTCGGCGGCCTGGTGCAGGTCGGAGCCGGGGACGGGAGGGAAGCGCTTGGCCATGGCGGCGATGTAGGCGCGCTCGCTGGGCGACGCGCCGGCCGCCAACTCCTGCGCCTTCTGGATGGCGCTGTGCGCTTTCAGGAAGCGGTCGACGTCGGCGGGATCGTTGTAGTTGGGCCCCACGGCCTCGGCGATGCCCCAGTACGCCATCGCCATCCTGGGATCGAGCTCGGCGGCGTGCTGGAAGGAGCGCGCGGCCTCGTCGTGGTTGAAGGCGTAGATCTGGCGCAGGCCCTGGTCGAAAAACTGCTGCGCTTCGGGGCTGGCGGCGGTGACGGGATGATGAAGGTTTCCGTAACCGGTCATCATGGTCACCGGGTGCGAGCCGGCCGCGGGGTGATGCTGGGCGGCGGTCCAGGCGCAGAGACACAGGACTACGAGCGCGCAAGCCAGGCGCTTCATGAGGAAACCTCCTTCAGGACAATCCGGTGGGGCCCACGTGTGGGGCGTATTCTACACCGACGCCAGTCTTTGGAGGGAGTCCGAAAGTGGTGGCTGAGCCACGCCGCGCTCGGTGATGATGGCGGCGATGTAGCGGGCGGGAGTCACGTCGAAGGCAGGGTTCTCGACCTTGACGTTCTCGGGGGCGATGCGGGTGGCGCCCACGTGCGTGACCTCGCGGGCGGCGCGCTGCTCGATGGGGATCTTGGAGCCGTCGGGCGTCTCCAGGTCGATGGAGGAGAAGGGCGCGGCCACGTAGAAGGGGATGCCGTGCTCCTTGGCCAGTACGGCGACGGTGTAAGTGCCGATCTTGTTGGCGGTGTCGCCGTTTCGGGCGATGCGGTCGGCGCCCACCACCACCGCGCCGATCTTGCCCTGGGCCATCAGCGCGCCGGCCATGTTGTCGCTGATCACGGTGGTGGGGATACCGTCCTTCTGCAATTCCCAGGCGGTGAGGCGCGAACCCTGGAGGAAGGGCCGGGTCTCGTCGGCGTAGACGTGCAGCTTCTTGCCGCTCTCGATGGCGGCGCGGATGACGCCCAGGGCGGTGCCGTAGCCGCCGGCGGTGGCCAGCGCGCCGGCGTTGCAGTGGGTGAGCACGCTGCCGGAGGCGGGGAGCAGGGCGGCGCCGTGGCGGGCCAGGGCCTCGTTGAGGGCCAGGTCCTCCACGTAGATGCGCTGGGCCTCCTGGATGAGCGCCTGGCGAAGCTGGGCCGGTGGTAGCTCGGAGGAGGCTTCGAACTTCTCCTGCATGCGGCGGATGGCCCAGAAGAGGTTGACGGCGGTAGGACGAGTGGCGCCCATGACTTCGCAGATCTCGTCGAAGCGGCGGCGGAGTTCGGCGACGTGGTCGCCGTCGGCGTCGCGCAGGCCCAGGGCGATGCCCATGGCGGCGGTGACCCCGATGGCGGGAGCGCCGCGCACCGTCATCTTGCGGATGGCCTCGGCGACCTCTTCGTAGCTCTTGCAGAGGACGTAGGTCTCCTCGGTGGGCAGCTTGGTCTGGTCGATGAGGCGCACGCCGTCTTCGGTCCATTCCACGGTCTTGATCATGCCGTTCCCAGTTCCCGGTTCCCAGTTCCCAGAGGCTGCGGGGGCTGCTGCAGGTGCTGCTTGCGCACGTCGGCGGCGGTGAAGAGAGAGACGAACCTGGCCGGGGCGGCGGCCTTCTCCACGGCGGCTCGCCCGCCCGCTTCCTCGCGTTCCACCAGGCACATCACCCCGATCACTTCCATACCGGCGGCGCGCGCGGCTTCGATGGCCTGCACGGTGGAGGAGCCGGTGGTGCAGACGTCGTCCACGATGACGACCTTGGCGCCTTGGCGCTGGAAGCCCTCGATCTGGCGGCCGGTGCCGTGGGCCTTCTCCGCTTTGCGCACCAGGAAGCCGTGGATGAGGAACTCGGCGGTGTCGACCGACTTGGGGCGGGCGGGAGCGCGCACTTGGGTCTGCTGGGCGCTGAGCAGGGCGACTGCCACCACGATGGGGTCGGCGCCCAGGGTCATGCCGCCGATGGCGTCGGGCTTCCAGCCCTGCTTGCGGATCTCGTCGGAGAAGACGCGGCCGGTGAGGCGCGCGCCCTCGGCGTCGAGCGTGGTAGTACGGCAGTCCACGTAGTAGTCGCTGGTCGAGCCGGAAGAGAGCTTGAACTCGCCCAGGCGGAAGGAGAGCCGGGCGAGCATGGCGAGGAGCTGGTGGCGGGAGTCGGGCATGGCGGAAGAAATACGATAACACGGGGAGGAAAGTCGCTGGTCGTTCGTCGTTGGTCGTTGGCCGATGAGGTCGTCGGTCGTCGGCCTTCGGTCGTCGGCCAAGCCGTGCCGCTACAGTGCTTTTTCCAGGTGCTGGAAGTGGTCGGTGGCGAAGAAGAGCATGGTGAAGAGGGTGAAGTTGTAGGCCATATGGACGAGCACGCTGGCGGCCACGGAGCCGGTCTTCGCTCGTGTGAGGGTAAGGGCCACGCTGACCAGAAAGAGCATGAGCAGGGGCGCCCAGGCCGAGGCCAACTGCGAGGCGTGCATCAGGGCGAAAGGGATGGAGGTCAGCACCACTGCCCCGAAGGTCCCCAGGGGCCGGGCCAGAACCGGGTAGAGAAAGCCTCGGTAGAAGAGTTCCTCGACCAGCGGGGCCACCAGGATGCCGAAGCCGGCCAGCAGCCAGGCGGAGGTGGCGTCGCGGAAGTACTTGTCGATGGGCAGGGAAGGGGGCATGGGGAAGAGGTAGGAGAGGGCCTGGATGACGCCCGCCAGCAGGATGCCGCCGGCGACGAACTTCAAGCAGTCGGCGCCGGCGGGCCAGCGCCAACGGATGGTCTGGAAGAAGCGGGCGCGGTAGCGCAGCCGCACCAGCACGGCCATGAAGAGGAGCAAGGCGACATAACTCAGGGCCTGGGCCGGGACCAGCACCCTGGGATCGCGGCTGAGTTCGGCGGGGGTGACACTCCTGCCGTAGAGGTGCGCGGCCACTCCGTACACCACCCCGCTGACGAAGAAGAGAAAGAAGAAGGCGGCAGCCAGCAGCAGCACGATGTCCCAGCCGTTCCAGGGGGGATTCTCGGCGGAAGAGTGGGGCAGGGGAGCGGGAGGCTCGAGGGGTGGCTGGACGATCTGCGGCGGTAGCGACACGTCAATGACTTTACACGAATCGAGTGATCGGGTGACCGAGCGATCTGAAACCTGCTAACTCCTAACTCCAAACCCCTAACTCCTGCCGTAGTACGCCGCCAGAGCCTGGCCGGTGTAGGACTTCTTGCACCTGGCGACCTGCTCGGGCGGGCCCTGGCAGACGATGCGGCCGCCCTCCTCGCCGCCCTCGGGGCCGAGGTCAAGGATCCAGTCGGCATTGCGGATCACGTCCAGATTGTGCTCGATGATGATGATGGAGTTGCCCAGGTCGGTCAGGCGATGCAGCACGTCGAGCAGCTTCTTGACGTCGTCGAAGTGCAGGCCGGTAGTGGGCTCGTCGAGCAGGTAGAGAGTGCGGCCGGTCTGGCGCTTGCTGAGTTCCTTGGCCAGCTTCATGCGCTGGGCTTCGCCGCCGGAGAGCGTGACCGCCGACTGCCCCAGGTGGATGTAGCCCAGGCCGACGTCCACCAGGGTCTGCAGCTTCTGGCGCACCTGGGGGATGTTCTCCAGGATGGGGAGCGCATCGGAGGCGGTGGTCTCGAGCAGGTCGGCGATGGAGCAGCCCTTGAACTTCACCGCCAAGGTCTCGTGGTTGTAGCGGCGGCCGCCGCAGACCTCGCAGAGCACGTAGACGTCGGGCAGGAAATTCATCTCGATGCGGCGCTGGCCCTCGCCCTGGCAGGCCTCGCAGCGGCCTCCGGAAACGTTGAAGGAGAAGCGTCCCGCCTTGTAGCCGCGCTCGCGCGACTCGGGCAGCATGGCGTAGAGGTCGCGGATCTGCGCGAAGACGCCGGTGTAGGTGGCGGGGTTGGAGCGCGGGGTGCGCCCGATGGGCGACTGGTCGATGCCGATGACCTTGTCGATGTGCTCGACTCCCAGCAGGCCGCGGTGGGCGCCGGGCTCCTCGCGCGAGCGGTAGAGCTTCTGCGCGAGGGCGCGGTAGAGGATGTCGTTCACCAGGGTGGACTTGCCCGAGCCCGAGACCCCGGTGACCACGGTGAGCAGGCCGAGAGGGAACTCGACGTCCAGGTTCTTGAGATTGTTCTCGCGCGCGCCCAGCACCTTGAGGAAATGGCCGTTCACGCGGCGCGGCTCGGGGCGGGCGGCGATGCGCATCTCGCCGGAGATGTACTTTCCGGTGAGCGATTGCGGCGCGCGGGCGACCTCGGCGGGGGTGCCGGTGGCGACCAGGTAGCCGCCCTGGCGTCCGGCGCCGGGGCCCAGATCGATGACGTAGTCGGCGCGGCGGATGGTCTCCTCATCGTGCTCGACCACCAGCACGGTGTTGCCCAGATCGCGCAGGGAGGCGAGCGAGGTCAGCAGGCGGTTGTTGTCGCGATGGTGCAACCCGATGGAGGGCTCGTCGAGCACGTAGAGCACGCCCCGCAGGCGCGAGCCGATCTGGGTGGCCAGGCGGATGCGCTGGCCCTCGCCGCCGGAAAGGGTGGCGGCGGAGCGGTCGAGGGAGATGTAGCCCAGGCCGACAGCGCTCAAGAACTGGAGGCGCTCGGCGATCTCCTTGAGCACACGCCCGGCCACGGCCTCCTCGCGGGCGGAGAGCTTGATGTCGCGCACGACGTCGACGGCGCGCACCACCGGCAGCGCGGTGAACTCGGCGATGGACATGTCGTTGACCTTGACCGCCAGGCTCTCCGGGCGGAGGCGCCGGCCGTGGCAGGCGGGACACTCGGTGGCCGACATGTAATGGAGCAGCCACTCGCGATAGCTCTCCGAGGTGCTTTCTTCCAGGTTGCGGCGCAGGTAGGCGATCACCCCCTGGAAGCCGGAGCGCGGCTGCTTCTCCTCCGGGCCGTAGAGGATGAGGTTCTGCACCTTGCGAGGCAGGTCCTCGAAGGGCTTGGCCAGGTCGAAGCCGTGGGCGGCGGCGGTGATCTCCAGCATGTGGATGAGGTTGGAGGAGGCGGAGCCGGGGCCGAGGCCGCCGTCGAGCAGGGGCTTGGACCAGTCCACGATGATGCGTGCGGGATCGAAGTCGTACTTGGAGCCCAGGCCGTGGCACTCGGGGCAGGCGCCGTAGAGCGAGTTGAAGGAGAAGCTGCGAGGCTCGAGCGCGGGCACGTTGATGCCGCACTGGGGACAGGCCAGGCGGGCGGAGTAGAGGCTCTCCTCGCCCTCGACCACAGCCACCTGCACCAGGCCTCCCGCCAGCTTCATGGCGATGGCGACGGAGTTCTCCAGGCGCTTCTCGATGCCGGGCTTGACCAGGAGGCGGTCGATGAGCACGTCGATGGTGTGGTTCTTGCGCTTGTCGAGGGCGACGTCTTCGTCCAGGTTGCGCAGTTCG
>DASPRL010000061.1 GCA_035624475.1 Terriglobales bacterium | reverse complement strand
CCCAGCCGGAGGCGCTGGAGCAAGCCCACCGCTGGCTGGACGAGATGGACGCTCGCGTCCAGGCCGCGCCCCTGCGCTCGCTGCTGCAGACCACGCAACTGGCCACCGAAGAGAATCTCCACGATCTCATCGTGCGCTACCTGGCCCGCGAGCCCAAGGACGATTCCCTGCGCGACCGCCTCGATTTCCTGCTGGTGCAGTTTTTCTCGCACTGTGCTTCACCCGTCCTGCACCAGGGAGAGGTCGCCCTGGAGGACGTGGCCCAGGTGATGGAGCCGGTGCTGGGCGAGTGCTCGACCGATCTCCCGGCCTGGCTGCAGCCCCTGGAGGAGGCCTTGCAGGCCCTGCATCGCTGCGGCAGCCTGCGCGAGTTACTGGACCAGGGTGTGCTGCAGCGCGGACGCCAGGTGAAGGTCTCGGCCGGACCGATGTTCTTCGGCTCGGCCCCGCTGCTGGCTTTCGTGCGCTTCAATTTTCTGGTGCGGCGCGCGTTCTTCCGCCTGCTGCAAGGTGATCTGCACGCCATCCGCCATGGCCTGGACGAGCTGGAGCGGCGCGGGATCGAGACCCTGGATTGCACGCGCGCCCAATTGGCCGCGCAGGAACCGGCGAGCCACCTGCGACAGATCTGCCGCGACTGGAGAGAGGCATTCCGCGCTCCCTATCGCGCAGGGGAGAGCTTTCGCCAACTGGCGGAGATCCGGGCTGCGGTGGAAGCCGCACTGGCCGCGGTGGTGCCCGAGGCCGGGCCCGCGCCCGCCGACCGACTGCAGCCGTCGGCCGCCTCCGAAGAGTCGCCGGCGCCGCCCATCGTGGCGCCGCAGAAGGCCGCGGCCCCGCCGCCGCCCCAGGAGGAGCCGCAAGCCCAGGTCCCTGCGGAAGCGCCCAAGCCCGCCCCGGCCGCCAAGCTCGAGCCCTCCCCCCAGCCCTCCCCCCGGCCTCTTGTCCTCGAGATCGAAGAGGCCCAGGACCGCATCGCCGAGCAACTGCTGAAGAACGGCGACAAGAAGTCGATCTCAGTGACCAGCATCGAGATCGGCGGCGCCAAGCTACTGCTCTCTTCCTGGGAGGTGGCGGCGTTCGTGGAGGGCGGCGACCAGCTTTCTGACGCCCTGCAGCGGGCGGTGGCGGCGCGCGCCATCCTGGTGGAGGTCATCGCCGCCTGCCGCAAGCAGCCCGCAGGACGGGCGTCGGCGGGGAGCGACGAGGCTGCCGCCCTGGAGAAGGTCATCGCCGCTGCCAAGGCGGAAGGCGCCACCATGCAGACCGCCGTCGAGGACGCCCGCAACGCCAAGAACATCGATGCCGCCGTGAACCTGGCAGCCACCGCCAAGCGCCTGCAGGCCTCGGCGGATGAGGCCAGGAAGTTCCTGCCCTGAGGGGCCAGAGGGGGAGTTCGCGTGGACCAGCAGACCGTGCTCATCATCGCCGACGAAGCCGAGTTCGCTCGCGTCCTTATGGGGCGCTGGCAGGCCGAGCGCGCCGTTCCCGCCTTCACCGTAGTGAGCAGCGATCTGTGGAAGGGAGGAGGATCTGGCGCCTACGACCTGGCCGTCGTCGGCCCGGTGCGCACCGGGCGCCTGGCAGCGGTGCTGGGCGGCCTGGATGCCACCACCGTCCCGGCTTTTTGCGTCACCGGCGACAGCGGCGTGCTGACCTCGCTTCGCGCCCAGTATCCCCGCATCCCAGTCTTGAGCCAGCAGGGGCCGTGGGCTGAAACCGTGGTGCTGCTGGGGATGGAGATCTTCCGCCGCTTGGAGGCCCAGGCCCGCCTGCGCCGCTCCGAGCAGGCGGCCGCGGTCAGCCGGCGCAACGCCGTTCTGGGCCGCTACATGCTCGACATGCGCCACAACCTCAATAATTGCCTCACTTCCGTGTTGGGCAACGCCGAGCTGTTGCTGCTGGAGCCGGGGGCCTTTTCCGCTTCCATTCGCGATCAGATCAGCACCATCCACTCCATGGCCTTGCGCCTGCACGAGATCATGCAGCGCTTCTCCTCCCTGGAGTTGGAGCTGCAGGCGGAGCAGGAATCTCAACCTGAGACAAGCCCTCCGTCGCAGGCCCTAGCCTCCCAGCTCTGAAGCTCCTGGACCCTATCTAAGTTCTTGTAATTCGGCGACTTAAGAGGTACAAAAAAGGATACCCCCGGGCCCCCGCGGGTGGCCGAGCAATTGCTCCTCTTTCTCCGGAGACTCGGGGAGAGGTTTGCGCTGTGAAGAAGATCCTGATCGTGGACGACTCGCCGGCGGAGATCAAGCTGATGCAGGCGCTTCTGCAGGAAGCGGGGTATCCCTCGGTAGCCATCAACGATCCCACCCGCATCGAGCAGACCATCGATGTGGAGCGGCCCGGTCTCATCCTTTTGGATGTGGTCATGCCGCAGCGCAACGGCTTCCAGGTCTGCCGCGAGTTGAAAGGCAACACTGAGTACAGCCGCATCCCGGTGGTGATGGTGAGTTCCAAGAACACCCCCAGCGACAAGTTCTGGGCCCAGCAGCAGGGGGCGGACGGCTACGTGGTCAAGCCCTTCACCCGGGAAGACCTGCTGGGCGCAGTGCAGAAGTTCTTATGACCGGGAGCTGGAAACCGGGAACTGGGAACTGACCGATGGCCGACGATCCCCAACTCGAACCCCAGCCGGCGGAGACGGAAGCGGGGGCGCTGGCGGAAGCCGCTTTCGAAGAGCGGCCGCCGGAGCGGCAGTACTGCGTCTTTCGCGCCGGGCGCGAGCGCTTCTGCCTCTCCGTGCTCGACGTCGAGGAGGTCGTGGACTGGCCCGCGGTGACCCGCGTCCCTCTGGTCCCCAGCTTCCTGATGGGCATCTTCAACCTGCGGGGCTCGATCGTGCCGGTCATCGACATCGCCTTCACCGAAGGGCGGCGGCCGGACCTCTCTCCCCGCAACGTGGTGGTGGCCTCCCTGCGCGGCGAGGAGGGCCATGAAGACCTGCGCATCGGCATCGCTGCCGACGAGGTCATCGGCACTTACTCGACGACCGAGCCCTTGCTGGTGGACGAGGCCCCGCGCGACGTGCCCCATTGCTGCGGCATGCTGCGCCACGAGGACCGGCTGGCTTTGGCGTTGGACCTGCGCCGCATGACGCAGACGTTTCCCATCCCGGTGATTTGAGCGAGCAGCTTGGCGCGGCCCGCCCGCGCACGGAAGTTCGGAGGACGTTATGAAAGGTCGGTTGAGTTCGACCGTGTGGATCCTGGTGGCCGCCACCCTGGTGGGCATGCTGGTCGTCTTCGTCCTGGGCTTTGGGGCGGGCGCCTACGCACAGGGCCTGCCCTTTTTGGACGCGCTGGGCCGGTACAGCGAGACCGGCACCCGGGCGCTAGGCGCCCTCGCCATCATGGTCGGGGTCTGCTTCGTCCTGTACCTGCTGCTGAGCAGCCGGGTGCTCAAGCCCGCCCGGGAGCTGGCCGAATACTCGGAGAAGCTGGCCGCCGGCGACTACCGCTCCAAGGTGCAGATCGACTCCGCCGACGATTTCGGCTACATCGCCGACAACCTCAACCTCAGCGCCGACAAGGTCTCCAAGGCGGTCTTCAACCAGGAGGCGCAGGAGTCGCTGCAGCGCAGCGTGACCGACTTCCTGACCATCGT
>DASPRL010000060.1 GCA_035624475.1 Terriglobales bacterium | reverse complement strand
AGAATGCACTGAACCAGCACTGGCGCTGCCACCTGACCGGTCCGGTCGCGGCTGCCGCCGCGCCCTGCAGCGGCCTGGGCGACTTCATGGGCGCGCGTGGTCCGTCGCTCGCCCTCGGGCCCGCGGTCGCCTTCCTGGTGGCCTGGCTGCTCTCTGACCTCCCGGCTGCCCTGCGCCCGGCCGTCTTCGGCGGCGACTGGCCTTCCAGGTGGCTCTGGGGGCACATGCTCATCGATGCGGTCGTGCTGACTGTGCTGCTGGTGAGTGGCCTACGCCTTCTCGCCAGCGACTTCACGGCCGCCCTGCTTGTCTCCCTGGCGTACGGCCTGCTGATCGGGCGGATGGATGTCTGGGTGTTCCACATCACCAGCCCCGTTCTGCGTGACAGCGTCCTGACTGCACTCTCCATCCTGATCTGGGCTTTGTTCCTTTTCCTGGCCCTGGCGGTGGCCCTGCGCATCATCCGAACTTCTTGGCTGGCGCTATGGATCGGTTCGCTTGTAGCCTTCCAGCTGAGCCAGGTCGCGTCCACCGTGATCGGGGTGTACGGGTGGGGCTCCAGCTTCGTTCTTTTTCCGCCCTTGCGCGAGGTGGTGACCATGCTGGCCGCGGCCACCGTCTTCGCTCTCGTCTTCTGGGGCGGGAGCCGCCTGATGCCCGCTGCCGCCTCTTCTTCCTGACTGTCTCCGGCCGGCGGCCGCTGAATCGCGGTAGAATGTGCCAAGAAGGAGGGCCGCCATGCGCCTCGCCTCTCTGTTGGTCCTGCTGCTGATGGCGACGCTGCTGTGCGCGCAGGAGACTCCCAGCGCGCTGCCGCCGCAAGCCGCGGTTGAGCCGGCTCCGCCTCCACCGGAGGCAGCGCCCGCCGCCCCGGCAGCCCAGCCCGCTCCCGTACTCGGCCACCCGCTCGATCCCGCCGACGTGGCCACGCTCACCGCCCCCTCTTCCACCAGCGTGCCTGCGTATGCGCGCACTTCGAGCTCCTACTACCCGCCCTACCTCGGTGGCTATCCCGCCGAAGTGCCGTTGTTCGGCGGCTCGCAGCTCTCCGCCAGCACTTGGCGCACGCCCATGTTCTCTCCCTTGGGCTTCGGGCGCCGCAACTTCTTCGTCTTCGGCCACCCCGGTTTTGGCCCGCCCTTCTTCTCCCCTGGCGGCCCCGGCTTCGTCGGCTTCCGCCCGCACCACGGCGGACACCACCACTAGGCATTTGCGCAAAGAAAAGCGGCGCCTGGGACCCTCTCCCCGGCGCCGCTTCTTTCACTCTTCACTATCCACTATTCACTGGGTTGTCGTCTTGGCCAGGTCTCCGATGCGGAAGCCGGCGCCGCTCAGGATCTTGCACTGCGCCGAGTCCGCGTCCACGTCGGTGACCTGCACCTCCCCGATCTTGGTGCTCAGCCGCCGCAGGATCTTGCCCGTGGCCGGGTCCTTGATCTCCTGCGTCACCCGCTCGATGGAGAGCTGATCGCCGGCCTTCAGTCCGGCCTTGGCGCCCACGTTCAGCACCACCGTGTCGCCCTGGGCGTAGGCCACCTGGCCCGAGACCTGGATGGTGCGGATGTGCAGGCGGTCGGCGTCGGCGATCACGCCCGCGCTCAACTGCTGCATCGCTGCTTTCACTGCCTCACCGATGATCGTGTTCTCGAAGTCCGAGGAGCCAAAGTCCACACCGCCGGCGCCGAAACCGTGCCAGCTCCCGCCACCGCCCAGCAGGTTGGTGGAAGAGCGGCTGGACTCGCCATGGCCGTCGGCCACCGCCAGGATCTCGGCCGTGTCGATGTCGACGATGCGGCAGTCCACGGTCACGATGGCCTTGGTGCTCTTGTGGCCCACGTGTCCCAGGCCCCAGCCGCCCCAGCCGCCGCCCGCGCCGCCGACGTTGGTATTATGGGTCTCACCACCGAACTGCGTGATCGTCCCCAGGATGATCGCGTCCACGCCCAGCAGCTTGCCCAACTGCGCCGCCGAAGCCGGGTTGGCCCGGTCACTGGTGGAGAAATTCTGCTCCGCCAGGATCTTGTCCAGGGCGCGCCGCTCCACCACGGAATAGGTACCGTCCTGCACCAGGTGCTTGACCAGCAGGTCGGCCATGCCCTTGCCGACGTCCACGTCGGTCCCGAACAGCGCCGCCACGTCGCTGTGCACCGTGCCGTAATCGAAGTCCATTACCGCCACCCGCTTCTTGCGCGGCCCCTGCTGCGCCTGCACCAGCAGCGAGCCCAGCAACACCACTGCCACGATCCGCACTGCCGTCTTCATGATCTACTTCCCCTCCAGCCCGATGGGATTGAGTCTCGCCCCGAGGAAGGACGCCGGAAAATTTTACCGCAAGCCCCGGCCCCTGGCCACCCGCTACTTGTAGATGGTCATTTGGTCCTGCGGCAGCTTGAGCTTGATCACCAGAGCGTGCTCCGGCTGGTTGATCTCGTAGTCCTCGCCGAAGGTCTGGCGGCCGTGGGCGATCACCTGCACCCGCAGCCGGCCGTAGGGCACACCCGTGTAGCTGCACTCCCCGTCCTGGTTGGTCTTCAGCTCCACGCCGCCGCGCTCCTGCTGCCCCTTCTTGTCCACCGGGTGCAGGACCACGTGGGCGTTGGCCACCGGCTTTCCGTTCTCTTCCTTCAGCACCGTGACCTTGATGGTGGCGTTCGGCTTATCCTTGCCCGCCGCCCCCGGCAGCGCCCACAGGGCGGCCGCCAGCAGCAGCAGGATGCGCCCTCTCCTCGTCCTCATGGTGTCCTATTGTAGGCAACCGGCTTCCTGCTTGTCATCTGGCCGTGCCCACCCGGATCAAGGGGCCTTCCCGTCCGTCGCACCCTTCTCCGCCGCGACTCCCCCCGAAGTCGGGAGGGAGCGGGCGGAGTTGGGTTAGAATGCACGCCTCTGTGAGGCCCCGGCCGGTCCGGTCCACTCTCGGCCCTTGTGAGGTGTGAGATGAGAATCGCCCTTCGCTCCTGGCTGGCGCCGGCGCTGCCGGCGGTGTTGTTCCTCAGCTCGGCTGCCCCCGCTTTCGCTCAGGATCAGCCCACCATCCAGAAGGACTCCATCGTGGTCAAGCTGCAGAGCTTCGACACCACCTCCCGCAACGGGGTACGGCGCTCGGGAACGCCCCCGAGCTGGCTGCCCCGCATCAAGTTCCGCGTCAACGGGCCCATCGCCAGCGGCAGCCAACTCTACGTGCAGTTCTCCCTGCCCACCGACAAGAACTGGATCCGCTTCGATTGCACCACCAACGAGCGCGAGCGGGGCAAGTGGCTGGAGACGGAGTGCGGCAACGAGGTCTCCGAAGACAAGAACACCAGCACCGTCGGGCTGGTGCCCTTCTCCATCAAGATGCGGAATGAGCTGCAGGGCACCGACCTGACCCTGTTCGCCGGCAAGGTCAAGGTCATCAAGGTGCAGCCCAACCCCAAGAACCCGGCGGACTGGGAGTTCTTCGCCGACGAGGATTGGCGCATCCCCATCGGCTTCATCTTCGCCGCCACCAATGAGGGTTTCGGCAGCAATCCCTTCCTGCACGTCGGCTTCTGGTATCGCGGCAATCCTCCCGACGTCGAGGCCCACCTCTTCTACAACGGCAAGGACATCGCCAAGTACAAGCTGGGCGGCAACGATGCCTCCGAGTGGAGCCCCAACATGTACCAGTGGGGCTACGTCAACTGCCAGTTCGACGGCGTGTACCCCGGCGAGATGCCCCCGGACATGGCCTACGATCCCAAGTTCGAGATGCGCAAGAATCCCGGCGAGTACGAGGTGAAGGTGCTGATCGTCAACCACCTGGCCCGCTCCATCAAGTTCACGGTCAACGCCGACGGCAGTTTCGACAACGGCATCGCCACCGCCAACCAGTTGGGCGCCGACCGCGTCATCGTCCCCGTGCAGGTGATCGGCAGCCAGACCACCAACTGGGACCGCACCGCCTGGAAGACCGGCGCCTTCTACGGCAACCCGCTCACCGGCTTTACAGCTGTCCCCTAGCCGCGGAGGGCGCGCATGAAAAAAGCGAGGACCCAAACGACTCCGAAAACGGTGGCCCAGTACATAGCGCAGCTCCCGCCGGCAGTCCGCCCCACCTTCCGCCAACTGCGCGCCGCGGTTCGCTCTGCGGCTCCCGGGGCCGCCGAAACCATCAGTTATCGCATCCCGGCCATCCGGCACAAAGGCAAAGTGCTGGTTTGGTTCGCTGCCTTCTCCGACCACTGCAGCCTGTTTCCCACGGCCGCGGTGGTCGCCGCCTTCAAAAACGACCTTAAGGGTTTTCCATACTCGAAGGGAACAGTTCACTTTCCCCTGGACAGGCCGCTTCCCGTCGCCGTGATCAGGAGGATGGTGAAGGCCCGTGTCGCGCAGAGCGTGGGCAGGAAGCGGCGCTGAGGGGATCGGGCTAGTTCGGCTTGCTCTCCGGGGAAGGAGGATCGTCCTTGGGGGGACGCTTCTGCAGGGTGGGGCGGTTGTCGTCCTGCGCGGGCTGGTCGGAGCCGGAGGAGCCCTCGTTCTTGCCGCGCTTCATCAAGGTGGGGCCAGGCTTGCCCACTTGCAGGTGGCGGCGGGCGCTGAGCGCCGCCAGCCGCGCCTTGACCTCCTGGAACTCGCTGGTGTC
>DASPRL010000059.1 GCA_035624475.1 Terriglobales bacterium | reverse complement strand
TTTAGCTCCTCCAGCGGCAGATCGAAGCGCAGCCACTCGCAGACGCGGATGGGCAGCTTCCCTTCCCGCTCCAATTCCTCCATCGCCAGGAAGTCGTCCCAGTTGGAGTTGTCCTGCACCGAGGTGAGGCCGTGCTGGGCGGCGTCCTGCAAGGCCAGCTCCAGCGCGCGCTTGCGCTGCGCCCGCGAGGGCTTGGGCAGGCGCGCCAGCAGGTCGTCTTTCACCGTCTCGCGCAGGATGCCGGTGGGCTCGCCCGCGGCGTCGTGATCGATCTTGCCGCCCTGCGGATCGGGAGTCGCGCGCGTGATGCCGGCCCACCTGAGCGCGGCCGTGTTGGCCACGGAGATGTGCCCGTCCACGCGGGTGAAGATGGCGGGATGGTCGCCGGTCACCGCGTCCAGGTCTTGGCGCGAGGGCAGCTTGGGGTCCTTCCACAGCGTATGGTCCCAGCCGCGGCCCACCAGCCACTCGCCCTTGGGCGTGCTCTTGGCACGCTCGGCGATGCGCGCCAGCATCTCCTCAAGCGACTTCGCGCCTACCAGGTCCACGTTGAGCTTCTCGAAGCCGGCGTTGGCCAGGTGCACGTGCGCGTCGTTGAAGCCGGGCATCACGAAGCGCCCGTGGAGATCCACAAGCTCCGTGTGCGGTCCAGCCAAGCGGCGGACCTCGGTGTCCGAACCCAGGGCGACCACGCGCCCGCCTCGGACGGCGATGGCCTGCGCCCGGTGTCCCGGCACCACAACGGTCTCCCCCGGGCCGGCAGGTTGACCCACGACCGTGGTCTCGTAGCCCGGATGGGACACGACCCGTCCCATGGCCTCGTTCACTTCGAAGCGGAAGGTCTTCCCGTCATGAGTCTCGACCCCGAGATAGATGTCTCCGTTGTAAAAAATGACCTCAGCAGGGTCCTGGGAGGCCTGTTTCCTGGTACCGGCGGGAGATGGTTTGCTCGCTGCCACAATCGTCGCTCCGAGAATCAACAGGACGAGAATCCGCGTAAGTCCGCGTGCATCCGCGGCGAAGAAGTTCTTCATTCGTTCACTCCGGTGAGGGCCAGCGCGGCCAGCAGGATACGCTTCAGGCCGAAGTCGCGGCCGGAGGGGTCGTACCACTCGTGCAGGGTGTGGGCGCCGCCGCCCGCGCCGCCCGCGCCCAACCCCACCGCCTCCCGCCCCAGCGAGAGCGGGATGTTGGCGTCGGTGGAGGCGCGATGCACCCGCGAAGCGTTGCCCAGGTGGGCGTCCACCGCCTCCACCACCTCCAGGATGCGGGCGCCGGGCTTGAGCTCGGCGGCGGGGCGGCTGCCGATGAGCTTGATCTCGCAGGCGATCTCGCCGCCGCGGCGCCCCGCGCTCTTCTTGGCCTCGATCACGGCTTCGCCCACCGCCTCGCGCAGCGCCCGCTCCAGCCGGTCGATCTCGGCGGCGGAGAGGGAGCGCAGGTCCACCTTCATGCTGGCCGACTCGGGAATGGAGTTCACCGAGGTGCCGCCGCTGATGTTGCCCACGTTGTAGGCGGTCTTGGGCTCGGCGGGCACGTGGACGCCGCTGAACAGGCTGATGGCGCGCGCCAGGATGACCACCGGGTTGGGCGCGCCGAAGTCGCTCCAGGAGTGGCCGCCGGGACCGCGCAGCGTGACCTCGAAGCGGCGGCTGCCCAGGCCTTCGGTGACCACGGTGTCGGTGGCGGCCCCGTCGAGCACCAGGGTGTAGGCGATGGCGTCCTTCCAGCGCGGATCGGAGAAAAGGTGGCGCATGCCGCGCAGGTCGCCTTCGCCTTCTTCGCCCACGTCGCCCAGGAAGAGGATGGGAGCGGCGTGGCGGATCTCCGCCGCCTCGAGCGCGCCCGCCAGGGCCAGCAGCGCCACTACCCCGGC
Source organism: Terriglobales bacterium (assembly GCA_035624475.1). Taxonomy (NCBI): domain Bacteria; kingdom Pseudomonadati; phylum Acidobacteriota; class Terriglobia; order Terriglobales; species Terriglobales bacterium. The sequence goes on along the minus strand of DASPRL010000059.1, from coordinate 9,625 downwards.
GCCGTTGTCGGAGATGCCGGGGCCCAGCAGCCGCGAGCCTTCGCGGCGGATGTCGAGGGGCGTGCCCGCGGGAAAGACGGTGTCGATGTGCGCGGCCAGGGCCAGGTACCCGGCTTCGGGATGGCTGCCGGGACGCACGGCGAGCACGTTGCCGGCCTCGTCGATGTGGCAGTCCTCCAGGCCCAGTTCCTGGAAGCGGTCGCGCAGCCACACCGCGCGCGCCTGCTCGCCGAAGGGAGGCGCGGGGATGCGCGCCAGTTCGATCTGGCGCTCGGCGATCTCGCGCTCATGCGCGCGGAACCATGTCAAGGCCGCATGCACCGCGCCCAGCTCGGCCAGGCGCGCCACTTCCTGGCGGGGCGTGGCGGGAGCGGGCGAGGCTTTCACCGAGGGAGTCATAGGAGCGACCGCCCATACTATAACGGCGGCGCGCGGCGGGGAAATGGCGGCGGGACCGGGGCGCTACGCGCCCTGGCAGCACTCCAGGATCTCGGCCTCGGTGAGCACGCGGTCGCTGGACTTGGCGCGCTTGTAGATGCGGTCCACTGTTTCCTCAGCGGCGGGGATGCCCTTGCGCTCCAGCCAGAACAGGATGTTCGACTTGCCGCTCATGGGGCCGATCTCGATGACCTGCTCCAGCCCGAAGTAGTGCGAGGGCACGCCCGAGTACACGCTGTTGGCCAATTCCAGGTCGTTCTTGCGGAAGGCCTTGATGACGGCGGCGGCGTGCACCCCGGTGGCGGTGCGGAAGGCGTCGCCCCCCACCACCGGATAGTTGCGGGGAATGGGCACGCCGGTGGCCCGGGAGACCGTCTCGCAGTACTCCTTCAGCTGGGTGAGGTCCTGGCCGGCCCAGGGCTCCACCCCCATCAGCTTCAGGTTCACCAGCATGAGGTCCATCTGGGTGTTGCCCACACGCTCGCCGATGCCGATGGCGCAGGCGTGCACGCAGTCGGCGCCGGCGGAGAGCGCGGCCAGCGAGTTGGCCACCGCCAAGCCGCGGTCGCAGTGACCGTGCCAGTCCACCCGGATCGGCTCGCCCGAGGGCTTCACCACCTCCTCCAGCACGAAACGGATGAGCGCGTGCACCCCCATGGGCGTGACGTGGCCGCAAGTGTCGCAGAGCACGATGGCGCGCGCCCCGCACTCGATGGCGGTCTTGTACAGCCGCTTCACCGTTTCGGGATCGCAGCGGGTGGTGTCCTCGGTGACGTACATGACGTCCAGGCCGAGGGAGCGGGCGTAAGTGACGGCGTCGGCCGTGGTGCGCTGCAGGAAGTCGTCGCTCCAGTCCTCGGTGTAGCGGCGGATGGGGCTGGAGCCGATGAAGGTGGCGCACTCGATCTTCACCCCGGTCTTCTGCTGGATCTCGGCGACCGGGCGGATGTCGTTCTGGTGGGTGCGGGCGGCGCAGTTGCCGCGGATCTTCAGGCGCGAGCGCGCGATCTCCTGCGCCAGCCGCTCCACGTGTTCCTGGGCGCGCGGCCCCGCCCCCGGCAGGCCCAGGTCGAGGTAGTTGATGCCCAGCGCCTCCATCAGGTGAAGGATCCGGACCTTCTCGTCGATGGAGGGATCGCGGACGGAGGGCGATTGCAGGCCGTCGCGCAGGCTCTCGTCGTTCAAGAGCACGCGCCCGGCGGGGCGGAAGGCCGCTCCCTGCCGGTTCCAGTCGTAGATGAGGTGCGAGTGCTTCAGCTCCAAGGGGAACCTTCTACGGCTTGGGGGCCTCGGCCGCCGGCTTTTCCGGCTCCTTCTTGTCGCCATCCTTGGGGGGCAGGGTCAGGCCGAAGTCGGAGACGCTGCCCTTGCCGGCCACGTTCCGGCCGTGCGGGTCTTCCGGGTTGGGAAAATACAGCGTCTTGCAGTGCTCGCAGCGGTAGATCTCGGCATCGCGGCCCAGCGCCCGAACCACGTCGCCGCACTGCTGCTCCAGCACGTCGGCCAGATAGTACCAGCGCTTGAGGTGGCCGGCGCAGATCTTGCCCTTGTCGTCCTTCTCGTTGCAGGAGCGCTGCCCCTTCTTCTTGAGCTTGACCCTGTGGTGCGGAAGCTGCGGGAGGGAATGTTCTGACACCTGCATGGTCTCCGATGTGCTCGCCAAGTCGTTGCCCCTGAGGCTGCATTCTAACCGAAGCGCCGGAGGCGTTCCAGATAAGCGCTCACAGCCGCCGCCGCTTGCGATACGCGCCCAAGGACCTCAGCCCGCCACCCAGCCGCCGCAAGAGCCGCCGCGAGAACAGCAGGTCCACGAAGCCTTCCATCTGGCGGGTGAACTCCGCGCCGTAGCCGTACCACCAGGGCTTGCGCAGGCCGGGCATGCGGTCGGAGTCAAGATACTTGATGCGCACCATCTCCTCCAGCCCCAGGCGGCCGTGCGTGCGGCCCAGCCCGCTGGCCTTCACCCCGCCGTGCGGGGCCTCGCTGATGCCGAAGCAGGAGACCACGTCGTTGACCATGACCACGCCTGCCTCCAGGCGGGTGGCCAGGGTCTCGCCGCGGGCGCGGTCGCGCGTCCACACGCTGGCGGCCAGCCCGAACTCGGAGTCGTTGGCCAGACGCACAGCTTGGTCGTCGGTGTCGAAGGGCGCGACCGGCAGCACCGGGCCGAAGGTCTCTTCGCGCATCAGGCGCAGATCTGGAGCGACGTCGGCCAGGACAGTGGGGGCGTAGAAGTTGGGGCCCAGCTCGGGCATGCGGCGCCCGCCGCAGAGCAGGCGCGCCCCCCGGGCCACGGCCTCGTCCACGTGCGCGGCCACGATGGCGAGCTGCCGTTGATGGATCATGGGCCCCACCTCGGTGGCCGGATCGGAGCCGTCGCCCATGCGCAGCTCCTTGGTCTTGGCGGCGCAGGCGGCCAGGAACTTCTCATACAGGCTGCGATGCACGTAGCAGCGCTCTACCGAGAGGCAGGTCTGCCCGGCGTTGACGAAGGCGCCCCAGACGGCCGCGCTGGAGGCGATGTCGATGTCGGCGTCGTCCAGCACCAGCATGGGGTCTTTGCCGCCGAGTTCCAGCACCAGGGGCAGGAGACGCGCCGCCGCGGCCTGGGCCACGCGCTTCCCTGTGACCACGCTCCCGGTGAAGATGAGCTTGTCGATGGCAGAATCCAGCAGAGCCGCTCCGGTCGCGCCGGCTCCGATCACGACTTCCAACAGTCCCGCGGGCAGCCCGGCCGCGTCCAGGAGGTTCTTGAGCTCGAGGGCGGCCAGCGGGGTCAGCTCGGAGGGCTTGAGCACCACCGCGTTGCCGGTCACCAGCGCGGCCACCGTTTCCACCGCGGGGATAGAGAAGGGATAGTTCCAGGGCGAGATGATGCCCACCACGCCCCAGGGCTGGCGGCGGATCACGCCACGCTTGGCCTTGAGCGCCAGGCTGGCATGGGGCACGGGCTCGTCGCACAGGAAAGAGAAGGCGTTCTGGCAGCACCAGCGGGTAGCATCGAGCGTGACCAGGACCTCGGTGAGCAGCGCCTCCACGTAGGGCTTGCCGGCCTCGCGGGTGATGGCGCGGGCCACGTCCTGCTTCCTCTCGTAGAGCAGCGCGGCGAAGCGGCGGAGCACCGCGATGCGCGCCTGCACCCCGGCCTCGGCCCAGTCCTTCTGCGCGGCGCGGGCGCGGGCCACGGCCGCGCGGACGTCTTCGGCGGTGGCGCCGACGAACTCACCCACCACCTCGCCAGTGGCGGGATTGGTGGAGACGATGCGCTCGCTGGAACTCGCCGTCTGTGTGGCCATGGCGGGACAGTGTAGTGCAAAAACCAGCCGTTGGTCGTCGGTCGTTAGTCGTTGGTCGCCGGTCTTCGGTCGTTGGTCCTCGGCCTCTTCGTTCGGTACTCGGTACTCAGTACTCGACGCTCACGAGATACAGCCCGCACGCCGGCGCCGTAGGCCCTGCCGCGGAGCGGTCTTTCAGCTCCAGGATGCGTCGCAGGCCGCGCTCGTCCACTGTGCCTTTGCCCGCCAGCAGGAAGGTCCCGACGAGATTGCGCACCATGTGATGGAGGAAGCCCGAGCCGCGCACGCTGTAGACCAGCTCCTCGTCCCGGCGCTCCCAGGCGGAGGAGAGGATGGTGCGCACGTTGGAGACAGGCTCCTCCTCGCGGCCGCGCTCCGGGTCCACGGCAGCGAAGGAGGTGAAGTCATGTTCGCCCACGGCCAACCCGGCGAGCGCCGCCATGCAGCCTTCGTCCAGAGGATAGGGATGGTGGTAGACGTAGCGCGCCAGGAACGGCGGGCACATGGGGCCGCGGAAGATGCGGTAGCAGTAGGTCTTGGCGCGGGCCGAAGCGCGGGCATGGAAGTCAGGCGGCGCTTCCGCGATCTCCAGCACGCGCACCGCCGGCGGCAGCACGTCGTTGAGCGCGCTCATCAGGTTGGCCAAGGGGATGGGCGAGTCAATCGCGCAGGAGGCCACCTGCGCCAGCGCATGGACGCCGGCGTCAGTGCGGCCGGAGCCCTGGGGCAATTCCCCGCAGCCGGTGATACGTCGCAGGGCCTCGGCCAGAGTGCCCTGCACCGTGGGCAATCCCGGCTGCACCTGCCAGCCACGGAAATCGCTGCCGTCGTACGCCAAAACGAGTTTCAGGTTGCGCCGCACCGAAGCAGCAAGGATACATGCCGCCCGAGCCGGGGGCGAAGCCTGCGCAGACTTGCCCTGCCCAAGTCATACCGATTCTCATATCCGCCCAGCGGAATGTCTACGGATTTCCATATGCAATCCCTGGGGAAACTCTCAAAAGTCATATTCCGTCGGCAACGCACCGAGCTAACAGGCTTATTTTCAATTAATTGGATGATAACTCGTTTGGTACGGAGGTTGCACTCAAATCGGCCGTAGTCGTCCCTAGCGGCACTAAGCCGGGTTACGTTTTCAGCAGGCCTCAATCTCAGGAATCCGAACCTTGCAGTGAAGTCTGCCACTCTCAGGAGGAATTGAATGAACGCTGACTTTCGTCGCAAAGTCGCGGTCGCCCTCTCCTGCCTTCTGCTGATCTTCTGTTCCACCTATGCCCTGGGCCAGGGTGTTGTGACTGGCTCGATCTCGGGCACGGTGGTGGATCCGCAGGGAGCCGTGATCGTGGGCGCCAAGGTCACCGCGACCAATACCGCTACCAACCAGTCCGCCAATGATTCCACCAGCTCCGCCGGCGCCTTTTCCATCCGCCAGCTGCCTCCGGGAAGCTACACCGTGAGCATCTCGGCGCCGAACTTCCAGACGCTGAGCGTCAAGGGAGTCAATGTCAGCGTGGGTGTGGACACCGCCATGGGAGCGCAGAGGCTGGTGGTGGGCGCTACCTCGGAGACGGTGACTGTGGAAGCCACCGCGCCCCTGGTGGAGACCAGCACGCCCCAGCTCTCCACCACCTATGAGAACAAGCAGATCACCGATCTGCCCATCGGCAGCGCCTTCGACAGCCTGGTGCTGCTGATCCCGGGCGCGGCTTCGACCGGCGACGCCAGCTTCAGCAACAACAACGGCGCCGTTGGCGGCGGCATCTCCATGAACGGGCAGCGCGGCCGTTCCAACAACTTCCAGATCGACGGCCAGAACAACAACGACAACTCCGTGGCCGGGCCGGCCTTCTTCCTCAGCAACCAGGACGTGCTGGCCGAGTACCAGGTGGTGACCAACACCTTCTCCGCCGAGTACGGACGCAACATGGGCTCGGTGATCAACTACATCACCAAGTCGGGCAGCAACGCCCTGCACGGGACGGCCTTTTGGTTCTACCAGGGCTCGTGGCTGTCCTCGATGGCCAACCAGGACAAGAGCCCCCTGCTGGGCTTCTGCATCCCGCCCGCGACCTCGGCCAGCACGGGCGGCGCCTGCACCGACCCCAAGGTGGCGCGCTTCGACGATAGCCGCGTGGGCGGAACCATCGGCGGACCCATCAAGAAGAACAAGGCCTGGTTCTTTGGCTCCTACCAGCGCGAGTGGTTGCGGCAAGGCGCGACCCCGTCCACATCGGCGCAACTCACGCCCACGCCCGCGGGTTTGGCCGCGCTGGCGGCCGCCTTCCCCGGCAACCTCGGGGTGCTGAATCTGGAGACGTTCGGGCCTTACGGCTTGCTCGCCGGCAACCCCAGCCCTGCCGGAGCAAGCACGCCGATCTGCGTGACTCCCGACCTCAGCGGGGCCACAGCCTGCGTGCCCATTGAGTTCGCGAAGGTGACCCGCTTCCTGCCCAACACCTTCAACCAGAACGAATTGATGGGCCGGATCGACGTGCAGGTCACCCAGAAGGACCGCTTCTTCGGGCGCTACCTCTACCAGGACAACAACACCTCCAATGCCGGCCCGGGGCAGCTCTCCTCCGTCGCCGGCGGCGGCGTGGTAGGCGCCCCCAACCGCAACCAGCAGATCGGGCTTGACTGGGTGCGCACCTTCACCGACCACTTCATCAACCAGGTGCGCTTCAGCTATGCGAGGTTCTTCGGCTTCTTCGAGGCCGGGCCGACCATGCCCTTCTGCACCGCCACCAACATCCTGCTGTGCCCCTCGAACATCAGTTTCACCGCGGGCAATCTGCTCAACTATGGCCAAGCCATCAACCTGCCCCAGGGCCGGTTGATCAACAACTCGCAGTGGCAGGACAACGCTTCCTGGGTGCACGGCCGCCACACCATCAAGTTCGGTGGTGAGTACGACCGGCAGCGCTCCCCCAACGTCTTCTTGCCCAACATCAACGGCCGCTTCCAGTTCGGCGCCCAAGGAACGTGCAACTACAACGGGGGGTTGGCGTCCACCGCGGCGTGCACCTTCGACAATTACCTCGCGAACCTGCCCAGCGCTCTCAACCTGACCGACGGTCCCACCAGCTTCAACTTCAAGGAGCAGGACGCCGCCCTGTATATCCAGGATGACTGGAGATTCCGGGACAACCTGACCTTGAACTTCGGGCTGCGCTGGGAGTGGAACCAGCAGGCCATCAACCTGCTGCACGACCTGACGGTGCGGCGCGAGACCGGGCCTGCCCCCTTCTGGGACACCACCCTGCCCCTGGCGCTGCGCACCGTGCCCTCCGTGCCCGAGGACCTGAACAACTTCGGGCCGGTCATCGGCTTTGCCTACACCCCGCACATCTGGCCGGGGGTGTTCGGCAAGGACAAGACCGTGATCCGCGGCGGCTTCCGCATCGCCTACGATCCGGAGTTCTACAACATGTTCCTGAACGTGGCGACCGCAGCCCCCACCGTCAATGCGGGCAGTATCGCCGGTTGGGGCCTCACGCCGGGACTCCCCCCGGGGGGAGTTTCCACGGGCCTGTCCTTGCGTGCGGCCGGCTACCTGGGCTTCATTCCGACGGGAGTGGATCCCGGCTTCCGCACCGAGACGCAGGTGGACCCCAACTTCCACAATCCCTATGCCATGCAGTGGAACTTCGGCATCCAGCGTGAACTGAACTCCAAGATCGCGCTGGAGGTCAACTACGTCGGCAACCACACCGTCGGCAACTTCATGACCATCAACGCCAACCCCGAGGTCCTGTTGCTGGGCGCCTTCTTCCCGGGAGTGATCCCGCCGGGCGTCACGCCCTGCACCACGCCCTTGACGCCGGGCTTTCCCGACCGGCCGGATTGCAACTTCCGGCTGGAGCGGCGGCGCGGCAACTACGCCTTCAGCGAGTACCACGGCCTGGAGACCAACCTGCGCATCCAGAACTGGCACGGGTTGACCTCCGGTTTCGCCTGGACCTGGAGCCACGGCATCGACAACGTCAGCGAGATCTTCCCCTCGTTCGGTGGCGGTGTCGGCCTGCCCTTCGCCCAAGACCCCTTCAACATCGACCGGGCGGAGCGCGGCACCAGCGGCACCTCCTACACTCACGTCATCGCTTTCTGGTGGGTGTACGAATTGCCCTGGTACAAGAGCCAGGCGGGCTTCCTGGGCAAGGCGCTGGGCGGCTGGCAGATCAACGGCATCTACTCCTATCACAGCGGTCAACCGTTCAACCCGTTGGACTTCGCGACCAATGACTTCTGCGACTTCCTGATGAACGCCTCGTTCTACGGGGTTGACACCTGCCGGCCGATCCTCGGCGATCCCACCGCCCCGCTGGACACGGTGGGCCAATATGTCAGCTTCCCGGGCTGCACCTTGTCGTCGTTCTATCCGGATGGGGCGACCAGCTTCCACTGGATCTACAACGACGACACGGCCGCGTTGTGCCAGGGCACTCCCTTTGCCGGAGTGGGTCGCAACACCCTGCGCGGGGATACCTACAACAACCTGGATCTGGGTATTTACAAGAACTTCAAGATGGGAGAGCGGCTGACCATGCAAATCCAGGCCAACGGCTTCAACATCTTGAACCGGCAGTTCCGCAACATCGGCGTAGAGAGCGGCACAGTCGGTGGCGCCAACCCGGATCCGTTCGTGGACGACGGCAACTTCGCAAGCGGGGGCCCGTTCATGAACACCTTCTTCAACGGAAGTAACAAGCGCAACTTCACCTTCGGCTTGAGGTTCGTCTTCTAGCCTCGGCCGAGGGTAGGCTTCACTCGAGGCCAGCCGCAAGGCTGGCCTCTTTTTCTCCTTAGCTTCGCCCCCGGGCTGATCGGCGGAAGCCGGGCCGGGGCGAAGCCTCCTACCAATTCTCATATCCCCCGCAAGGAGTTTTCAAAAGTCATAGATTGAAGCGCCGGCCATCGTCGCAAGCCTAATGTATTCAATAGCTTGAAACGAGCACACTTTGGTACGACAGTTGCACCATATTGGTCCCGAACGGGTTCCTCGCGGGCTGGTTTGATTGGGTTGCCGGCAAGCGAGTTGGGTTCGGTTGTCAGACAGATTTCCTCGGGGATCCAAAATCCAAAGACTCAAGAAGTTCGACACCTTCAGGAGGAATCGAATGAACGTTGACTTTCGTCGCAAAGTCGCGGTCTCACTCGCCTGCCTGCTGCTGATCTTCTGCACCACCTATGCCCTGGGCCAGGGCGTTGTGACTGGCTCGGTGTCGGGCACGGTGGTCGATCCGCAGGGGGCAGTCATCGTGGGCGCGAAAGTGACCGCCAAGAGCGCCGCCACCGGCCAGGAGTCCTCGGATACGACCGGCGCCAACGGCGCTTATGCCATCCGGCAACTGCCTCCCGGCAGCTACACCCTCACCATCTCGGCCCCCAACTTCCAGACGCTGAGCGTCAAGGACGTCGTGGTCAAGGTGGGTGTGGACACCGCCATGGGAGCCCAGAAGCTGACCGTGGGCGCCGCTTCGGAGACGGTGACCGTGGAAGCCACCGTACCCCTGGTGGAGAGCACCACGGCGCAGATCTCCACCACCTTCGAAAACAAGCAGGTCACCGACCTGCCCATCGGCAGCGCCTTCGACGCGCTGGTACTGCTGACCCCGGGCGCGGCCACCACCGGCGACGCCGGCTTCAGCAACACCAACGGCGCCGGCATCTCCATGAACGGGCAGCGCGGCCGTTCCAACAACTTCCAGATCGATGGCCAGTCCAACAACGACAACTCGGTGGCCGGGCCCTCCATCTTCCTGGGCAACCAGGACGTGCTGGCCGAGTATCAGGTCATCAACAACAACTTCTCGGCCGAGTACGGGCGCAACATGGGCTCGGTGATCAACTACATCACCAAGTCGGGCAGCAACAGCCTGCACGGGACGGCG
>DASPRL010000058.1 GCA_035624475.1 Terriglobales bacterium | reverse complement strand
CCAGGATAGAGGGCAAGGCCGATGTCCTTGGGATCGACCTGCGTATTCACCTTGAGCGAACCCATCGGGGTCTGGATGTCGACCTTCGGGTTCTTCTTGTCTTGGTCGTTCACGGTCATGCCGCAGCCCAGCAGGGCCGCGAGCAGGCAGGCGGAAAGAGCCGGAACGGCGGCGGCGGCGACGGAACGGAGGGAACGATCGGGGATCATGGGGCGGCAAACCTCCTTGCCATCTTGCGGGCGGATAGAGCGGGGCGGCGGATGCCGGCGCCACGCTCGGCCACATGCGGAATGGTGACGGGCAGCGTGCCCTGGATGGGCATCTCCCCGAAGAGCGCCTTGACCGCGCTCAGCTCGGAGCTGGCTACGCTGGAGTAGGTGCAGAGATAGGTCTGGATCGCGGGGAAGCCGGCGATCACGTAGGGACTGCCGAGCGAGACCACGGCGGTCTTGTCGGCGGCCTTTTCCAGCAGGGCGCGCAGCAGGGCGGCGGAGGCGTCGCCCAGCGAGACCGAGTTCTTCAGCTCGCCGCCCACGCGGATCTGCTTGGCCCAGGTAGGGGCGATGAAGAGCGCCACCACCACCTTCTCGGCGCGGGCCGCCTTCTCCACCAGGGCCGGGGTCAGGGCGGTGGCGGTGCGCAGATCCACAGACTGGATGTCGGCGTCGGGGACGCGAACGCGGATCTCCCGCTCCAGCCGGTGGCCGGAGTCGAGGCGCAGGTCGTCGCTGAAGATGATCACGAGCACACGCGTTCCGGCCTCCGCTACTTGTCCATACGCGAGAGCAGACGCCTTGGTTCCCTGGCGGGCGAGGGGGAGGACACGGCCATTGTCGCGCACCAGGGTGACGGCGGCGTCGGCCACCTCCTGGGCCTTGGCGACATCCTGGGGCGTGGCCACCAGGCGGGAAAGGGCGGAGACATCCACCAGGCGGGCGTGCTCCAGCTCCAGCGAGGCCTTGGCTTCCAGGATGCGGGTCACACTGGCATCGATCTGGGCCTCCGGGATCTCGCCCGAACGCACCGCCGCCACCAGGGCGCGGTAGGAGGCGTCGAGATCGTTGGGCATGACCACCATGTCTTCGCCGGCTTTCACCGCTTCGACCGCCGGATCGGCGCCCGCCCCGAAGCTCCCGGAGACGAAAAGCTGGTTGAGGGCGTTCATGTCCATGGCGTCGGGGATGACCAGGCCCTGGAAGCCGAGTTCGCCCCGCAGCGTGCCTCCGATGATGGCCGGGGAGATGGAAGCCGGACGCTGGGAGCCGGGATCGAGGGCGGGCGCCAGCTCATGCTCGATCATGATGGAATCCACGCCGGCGGCGATGGCGGCGCGGAAGGGCGGCAACTCGACCGCCTCGAAGCGCTGCCGGTCGCCAGGGATGGTGGGCAGGCCCAGGTGGCTGTCGATGTCGGTATCGCCGTGGCCGGGGAAGTGCTTGGCGGTGGTCATCAGGCCGGCCGCGCGCGCCGCCCGGATGTACTCGGCCACGTACCGGCTCACCTGCGCCGGGTCCTCGCCGAAGGAGCGCGTATTGATGATGGGGTTGTCGGGGTTGGAGTTCACGTCGGCGACGGGGAAGAGATTCCACTGCACGCCCAGGGCGCGCGACTCCAGGGCAGAGATGCGAGCGAAGTCGGTGACGTACTCCAGCTTGCCGGCGGCGCCGAAGGCCATGGCCGCGGGGAAGGGGCTGGCGTCGGTCAGGCGCATGGAAGGGCCGCGCTCGAAATCGGAGGCCACCAGCAGCGGCAGGTCGGAGTCGCGCTGCAGCGCGTTGATCAGCTCGGCGATCTCGTAGGGCGGCTGGCGGTAGACGAAGGGGCTGTCGTAGGGAACGGTGACCAGGATGGCGCCGATGTGGTAGCGGCGGAGGACGTCGCGCAGCTGCGCGTACTCGGGGCTCTCCACGTTCAGGAATTGCGCGCGCACCTGGATCATGAGCATCTGTCCCACCTTCTCCTCCAGGGAGAGCTTGCGCAGGGTCTTGCGGGACCACTTCTTGCCGCCGGAGTCGAGGTGCACAGGGCGCACGCGCTGGAACTTCTCGCCGGCAAAGGCCGGCAGCCAGAGCAGGAAGATGAGGAGAAGGACCCGGCGCAGCATGAGAGGACGATACCAGTTCCCGGTTCGCGCTTACCAGTCCTCAGGGGTGAGGAGCGAGCGCGGCTTCCACCAGGGCGAGGGCCTGCTCCTGGATGGCGGGATCGTCGCCGAAGCCGCGCAGCCAGTGGACCTCGGGCTCGCGGCGGAACCAGGTCATCTGGCGCTTGGCATAGTTACGGTGGGCCTGCTGCGCCGCCCACACCGCCAGCTTGCGGTCGATCTCGCCGCGCAGCAGTTGTGCCGCCTGGCGATAGCCCAGGGAAGAGAGCGGCGGGGCAGAATCGCCGTAGCGCTCGAGCAGGGCGCGGGTCTCCTCCACCAGGCCGGCGTCGAACATCCGGCGGGCGCGCTCGTTGATGCGGCTGTAAAGAGCATTGCGCTCGGGGTCCAGTCCCAGGCGCAGGATGCGAAAGCCGCGCAGCGGGTCGCGGCCCTGCCGCCAGAGGTCGGTCATCTTCCGCTTCGCGGCCAGGCACACTTCGATGGCGCGAATGAGTTTGGGGGTGTCGTTGGGGTGGATGGCGCGGGCGGCGCCTGGGTCCAAGCGCTGGAGGATGCGGTGAAGGTGGGCCGAGCCCTTCTGCTTGGCGCTCGCGCGCAGACGGGCGCGAAGTTCCTCGGAGCGCGGCGGGCCGGGGAAGAGGCCTTCGAGCAGCGCCCGCAGGTAGAGCCCGGTGCCGCCGGCCACGATAGGCAGGCGGCCGCGGGCGCGGATCTCGGCCAGCACGGCGCGGGCGCGGCGGGCGTAGTCGCCGGCGGTCAGCGGCTGGTCGGGAGCCAAGATGTCGAAGAGATGGTGAGGGACGCGGGCGCGCTCTTCGGCCGAGGGCTTGGCGGTGCCGATCTCCAGCTCGCGGTAGGCAGCGACCGAATCGCAGTTGACGACCTCCCCGCCGAAGCGCTCGGCGAGCGCGAGCGAGAGCGCGGTCTTGCCGCTGGCCGTGGGACCGACGATGGCCGGCAGCAGGGGCTCGGACGAGGCCACTAGCGCAGCCTCCAGGGGATGGCACGGAAGAAGCGGGCCAGGGTGAAGAGAAGGACGAGCAGCGCGATCAGAATGATGCCCAGGACCTGCTGGCGCTGTGCCCGCATGCCGCCATTGTATCCAGCTTTGATTGACTTGAGAGACGGGGCCGCATGAGAATTGCGGCCACCAGGCGGGCCTCCCATGGTCGGGCAGACGATCTCGCACTATCGCATCGAGGCGCAGTTGGGCAGCGGCGGCATGGGCGTGGTGTACCGCGCGCACGACCAGCGGCTGCAGCGCAAGGTCGCGCTCAAACTGCTGCAGGAGCGAGGCGCGGGACGCACGGAGCGCTGGGCCAGGATCCTGGCGGAAGCACGCGCGGCCTCGGCGCTGAACCATCCCGGCATCACCACCATCTATGAGGTCGGGGAAGAGGGCGAGCACCTGTTCATCGCCATGGAGCTGGTCACGGGCCGGACGCTGCGCCTGGAGCTGGCCGGTGGCCCCATGGAGACCCGGGCCCTGCTGCGGGTGGGGGCGCAGGTGGCGGAGGCCCTGGCCGCGGCCCACGCCCAGGGGATCGTGCACGGCGACATCAAGCCGGAAAACGTCATCATGCAGTCGGACGGGCGGGTGAAGCTGTTGGACTTCGGTATCGCCCGGCAACTAGCGGCTGAAACCCTGACCGTGACGCAGAGCGCCGCGCCCGTCAAGATGCCGGATTCCGCGGTAGCGGGGACGCTGGCCTACATGGCGCCGGAGCAGTTTCGGAGCGAGCCCACGGACGCGCGCTCCGACCTGTTCTCCCTGGGCGTGACCCTCTACGAGCTGGCGGCGGGGAGGCGTCCGTTTCCCGGACCGACGGCCACCGCCTTGGCCCTCCAGATCCAGAACGATGCGCCGCCGGCGTTGGCCTCCACGGCCCCTAAGGCTCCGGGAGAGCTGGCGCGCATCGTCCACAAGCTGCTGGAGAAGCAGCCGGGGGCGCGCTACCAGTCGGCGCAGGAAGTGAAGGTGGACCTGACCAACCTGGTCCGCGATCTGGAGCTGGGACTCACCCCGGCGGCGGTGGCTGGCAAGCGCGCGGTGGCGGTGCTTCCCTTCAAGCTGCTGACGCCCAACCCGGAGGACGAATACCTGGGCGTGGCCCTGGCGGACTCGATGATCAACCAGTTGGGAAGCAGCGGCGAGCTGCTGGTGCGCCCGGTCAACAGCGTGCTGCGTTACGCGAAGCAGACCATGGACCCGCTGCTGGCAGCGCGCGAGCTGAACGTGCAGGTCGTAGTGGATGGAAGCATCCAGAAGTACGGACAACAGTTGCGGGTGCACGTACAGGCATGGAATGCGGGCGATGGCTCCACGCTGTTTTCCTCCAAGCAGGATTCCGAGATGACAGGACTCTTCGCGCTCCAGGACAAGATCGCGGAGGGGCTGGCCAAGGCGCTGGGCGCCCAGCCGCCGGTAGAAGCGAGGGAAGAGCCGCCCACCAAGAACCCCATGGCCTATGAGCTCTATCTGCGGGGTGTGGAGCGGCTGTCGCGGCTGAACCGCTGGGACACGCGCACCGCCGTGGAGATGCTGGAGAACGCCACCCGGCTGGATCCCAAGTTCACGGATGCCTGGGCGCGGCTGGCCGAGGCCTGCGTGCTGATGGGCGGGGCCATGGAGCCAGGGCCGCTGTGGATGGGCCGGGCGGAAAAAGCGGTGCGGCGGGCGCTCGCCCTGGATCCAGAAAACACCGAGACCCAGGTGGCCAGCGCACGTGTGGTATGGACGCCCGCCAAGCGCTTCCAGCACCGTGCGGCACTGCGTTCGCTCGCTGCGGCACTGCACCGCAGCCCGGGATGGCACCAGGCGCTGGTGTGGCGGGGCTGCATCTTGCTGCATATCGGGTTGATGGAAGAAGCCGAAGAGGGATTGCTGGAAGCCCTGGCCAGCAATCCCGACGATCCCTTCACCCTGAATTTCCTCGGACAGACCTATTTGTATCGCAACCAGTACCAGGAAGCGGGGGAGTACATAGCGCGGGCCCTGGCCATCGATCGGGGCAACCTGTGGGGCAACCTGTTTTCTCCGACGGCCGCGCTCTATGCCGGGCAATTAGAGAAGGCGGAGAACCTGATTCGGGCAGGATCGCAGGTGTTGCCGGAGGACCCGATGCTGGTGGCCTGCGAGGGCCTGCTGTGGGCCCGGCGCGGCGAACGGCGCAAGGCGGAGCAGGCCCTGCAGCGCGCGTTGCGTAAGCCCAAGTCGCTGCTGCATACCCACCACATGGTGCACGCCGCGGCCGCGGGCTACGCCGTGCTGGGAAATACGACCAAGGCGATCACGTTGCTGGCAAGGGCCAGCGGCAACGGCCTGCCCAACTATCCCATGTTCCGCGATGAGCCCCACTTTCGGGACTGCCACGAGAACCCCTCCTTCCTGCGCCTGATGGCCAGGCTGAAGCGCGAATGGGAAGGCTACGTGCAGGAGTTCGGGAAGCGCTAGATGCTCAGCGCAGGTCGCTGCGGTCGGGGTTGTAGTAGAAGCGGATGCGCAGCGCAAGGAACTGTCCCTTGAACTCCTGCGGCAAGGGAGGGAAGGGGTCGGAAGCGCTGATGCCGGCGTAGGCGGCGCGGTCCAGGGGAACGTCGCCGGAGCCGAGTTCGAGGTGCAGGCCGGCCACCCGCCCGTCGGGCAGGATCGCGAACTGATAGGTGACCTGGCCCTTCTTGCGCAGCGGCGGGTAGGCGGATTCGGGGATCACCGCGTACCAGTTGGTGCGGATGGACGCCAGCACGCGCGACAGGTAGGGCCCGAAGTCCACCCCCATGGTATCGCTGAGGATCTCCATGTTGCTGGAGACCGGGCTGCCGGAGCGCG
>DASPRL010000057.1 GCA_035624475.1 Terriglobales bacterium | reverse complement strand
ACTACAACGACATCGAGATGCTCCGCTTCGCCGGCACCGGGGTTATCATGGGAAATGCCGCCGACGAGCTGAAGCAGGCCGGCTGGGCCGTCACCCTGCCCAACGACCAGGCCGGCGTCGCGGCCGCAGTAGAGAGATTTGTTGATTTGTAGATTTATTGATTTATTGATTGTCCCCGCCGCTGTGCGCTCCTCCCGCAAGGCCGGCAGCCCGGCCAATCAATAAATGAAGAAATGAAGAAATCAACAAATCTCGCCGTGCTGGCGCTCCTCCTGGGACTGTCTCTCTCCGCCTTCGCCGGCGACTTGGCCCGCCTGAAGAACGGCTTCACCCTGCGCTACCAGCACAAGGAGGTCCGCGGCGCCGTCATCCGCCTCTACCTGGACGCGGGCGACGCCAATTTCGTCGACGTCCCCAGCGACCAGGTCGCGGGCTTCGAACATGAAGACGATCCGCCGCCGGCGGAGGCCGCGCCCGCCGCCACGGCCGATCCCGGCTCCATTCAACAGGCGATCGCCGACGCCAGCCGCCAGCAGCAGGTGGACCCCGACTTCATCCACAGCGTGATCCGCGCCGAGAGCGGCTACAACCCCCGCGCCGTCTCCCCCAAGGGCGCGCAAGGGCTGATGCAGCTGATGCCCAGCACCGCCGCCCAGCTCGGCGTGCTCCACCCCTTCGACCCCGCCGCCAACGTGCAGGGCGGCACCGCCTACCTGCGCCAGTTGCTCCAGCAGTACCACGGCGACCCGGTCAAGGCGCTGGCCGCCTACAACGCCGGACCGGAGCGCGTGGCCCGCTACCGCGGCCTCCCGCCCTTCCCCGAGACCCAGGCCTACGTCGCCCGCGTCCTCCGCGACTTCAACCGCAAGAAGGCCGCGCAGCAGAAGGCGGCAGCGAAGTCGACGACGAGCAAGGCAACGGAGACAAAGCCCTGAGTACAGGTTTCAAGGTCTCAGAGTTTCAAGGTTTCAAAGACGTAGGTCTATGCTCGCCCCGGCCTACTTTGAAACATTGAAACCTTGAAACCTTCCTGCGTTGACCATTCCCCCCGCCTCGTTTACTGTGGCAGTTCCGTCCCCGGCATTCCCCGGACATGAAGAAGAGGCGCATCCTCATCCCGGCGGTGACCCTCGCCATCCTGGTGGGCCTGGCCTACCTGGAGTTCCGCACCTGGAAGCGCTTCGACTGGGCCGTCTTCCGGGAGCAGCTCGGGCAGGTGCGGGTGCTGCCGGTGCTGAGCGCGGTCGCGCTGATCTGGGTGGTCTACTACCTGCGGGCGCTGCGCTGGCGCACCTTGCTGCCGCCCTCCGTCCGGGCCTCGGCGTGGGCGCTCACCCCGCCCACGGTCATCGGCTTCACCGGGCTGGCGCTCTTCGGACGTCCCGGCGAACTCATCCGTCCCTACCTGATCGCCCGCCGCCAGAACCTGACCTTCTCCTCGC
This sequence comes from Terriglobales bacterium, assembly GCA_035624475.1. Lineage (NCBI taxonomy): Bacteria > Pseudomonadati > Acidobacteriota > Terriglobia > Terriglobales > Terriglobales bacterium. Next base: position 3,933 of record DASPRL010000057.1, on the reverse strand, counting down.
AGCTCGCGGTGTGGGCGGTGGAGCGCATCTTCGATACCGCCGCCGTGGTGGTCATGCTGGCTCTCACCCTGTTCGTCTTTCCGCGGCAACTGCACGCCATGCCTTACTTTCACAGCCTGCACCCCGGCGCCCTGCGCCGCATGCGCTGGGGAGGGATCCTGCTGATGCTGCTGACGGGAGGGCTGGCCCTGGGCGCCGCCGCCCTGCTCCGCCACAGCTCGAGCGTGGCCGCCTGGGTGGAGCGCACCCTGGGACGCCTCTCGCCGGCGCTCGGCCGCCACGCCGCCGGCCGCGTGCGCGCCTTCGGCGAAGGCCTCAACACCCTGCACAGCGTCGCCGACTTCCTGTTGGTGAGTGGGCTCTCGCTGCTGATCTGGCTGTGCGTGGCCGGCTCCTACCTGCAGGTCACGCACGCTTTTTCCGAGTCGCAGATCCTGCAGTCGCTGACCCTGACCCAGGTGCTGCTGCTGATGGGCGCCAGCATGGTGGGCGCGGTGCTGCAGTTGCCCGCCGTGGGCGGCGGCTCGCAATTGGCGGTCATCACCATGCTCAAGGGCGTCTTCGGCGTGCGCCCGGAACTGGCGGTGAGCTGCGGCATCCTGCTCTGGCTGGTGACCTTCTGGTCCATCACCCCTGTGGGCCTGATCCTGGCGCGCTACGAGCACCTCTCGCTCAGCCGCCTCAAGCAGGAAGGCGAGGAGCAGGAAGAGGGCGCCGGCTGAGCCCGGCGTCCTCGGTCCACGCTTTGGTTCCGGCACGGGGCCGGACGCGCCCGGCCTGATAGAATCACCCGGGGGAAATGCGCCGGCGATGAAGTGCCCATTCTGCGGTTTCATCAACGACAAGGTGGTGGACTCGCGCGAGAGTAAGGAAGCCGACTCCATCCGCCGCCGCCGCGAGTGCCTGAAGTGCCGCAAGCGCTTCACCACCTACGAGCGCATCGACGAGATCCCCTACATGGTGGTCAAGAAGGACGGCCGCCGCGAGAAGTTCGACCGCCAGAAGGTGCTCAACGGCCTGCTGCGCGCCTGCGAGAAGCGTCCCGTCGCCATCGGCAAGCTGGAGCAGATCGTGAACGAGGCCGAGGCCTTCGTCATCGATTCCCCCGAGCGCGAGCGCACCACCGCCGAGATCGGCGAGCTCATCATGAACCGCCTCAAGAAGCACGACAAGGTGGCCTACGTCCGCTTCGCCAGCGTCTACCTCGACTTCAAGGACGTGAAGGAGTTCATGGCGGAGCTGAAGGACCTGCTCGACACCAAGGAGCCGCGCCCGGCCAAGAGCCGCGCGGCCAAATCCTAGATGGCGCACAAGATCACCCTCATCCCCGGCGACGGCATCGGGCCCGAGGTCACCCACGCCGCCGTGCGCATCCTCGAGGCCACCGGCCTCCGCTTCGAGTGGGAGTCCTTCGCCGCCGGCGCCGAGGCCTACGAGAAGTACAAGGAATACATCCCCAAGGAACTCATCGACTCCATCGAGCGTACCCGCGTCGGCCTGAAAGGCCCGGTCACCACCCCCATCGGCGGCGGCTTCCCTTCCATCAACGTCGCCCTGCGCAAGAAGTTCGAGCTCTTCTCCAACTTCCGCCCCATCCGCAACCTGCCCGGCATCCCCACCCGCTATCCCGGCGTGGACCTGGCCATCGTGCGCGAGAACACCGAGGGCGAGTACAGCGGCATCGAGCACGAGGTCGTGCCCGGCGTGGTGGAGAGCCTGAAGATCATCACCGAGCGCGCCTCCACCCGCATCGCGCGCTGGGCCTTCGACTACGCCCGCCGCGAGGGCCGCAAGAAGATCTTCGCCATCCACAAGGCCAACATCATGAAGATGAGTGACGGCCTCTTCCTGCGCTGCGCCCGCGCCGTCGCCAAGGACTATCCCGAGATCACCTACGGCGAGCACATCGTCGACAACACCTGCATGCAACTGGTGATGAATCCCTACCAGTACGACGTGCTGCTCTTGGAGAACCTCTACGGCGACATCATCTCGGATCTATGCGCCGCCTTCGTGGGCGGGCTGGGGCTGGTGCCCGGCGCCAACCTGGGCACCGAGTGCGCCATCTTCGAGGCGGTGCACGGCTCCGCTCCCGACATCGCCGGACGCAACCTCGCCAACCCCACCGCCGTCATCCAGTCGGCGGTGCTCATGCTGCGCCACCTGGAGGAGCGCGCCGCCGCCGAGCGCGTCCAGGCCGCCCTGGAAGAGGTCTACCGCCACCGCAAGGACAAGCTCACCAGGGACGTGGGCGGCTCCGCCTCCACCTCCGAGTTCGCCGACGAAGTCATCGCCGCCATGGCCGGCGTCCCCGCTCCCGCCCCTCAGAGCGCCTGACCGTTCTCGCTCAGGGTGTCATCCCGAGCAGGCTTCAGCCTGCGAGGGATCTGCAGTCCGTTCCCGCGATCACCCGATCACCCGATGTCTTATACTAGGGCTCCTTCGGAGCACGACATGTTCGCCCCCACCCGCTCCTTCGACTCCCCCGGCGCCTGGCCCGCCCTGCCCTTCGCCTCCTGGAGGGACACCTGGGCCACCCTGCACATGTGGCTGCAGATGGTGGGCAAGGCGCGCCTGGCGCTCACCCCGCTGGTCAACCACTGGTGGAACGTCGCGCTCTACCTCACGCCGCGCGGGCTGACCACCTCCGCCATGCCCTGCGGCGAGCGCGCCCTGGAGATCGAGTTCGACTTCCTCGACCACCAGCTCCACCTGCGCGCGAGCAACGGCTCCGCCCGCGACCTGGCCCTGGCCCCGCGTTCGGTCGCCGACTTCTACCGCGAGTTCCTGGCCGCGTTGAAGTCTATGGGCGCGGAGGTCAAGATCTGGACCGTGCCGGTGGAGATCCCCGATCCCATCCCTTTCGACCGCGACACCGTCCACGCCGCCTACGACTCGCAGGCGGCCCACAACTTCTGGCGCATCCTGCTCTCCAGTGGAGCGGTGCTGGAGCAGTTCCGCGCCCGCTTCCTGGGCAAATGTAGCCCAGTGCACTTCTTCTGGGGAGGCTGCGACCTGGCGGTCACGCGCTTCAACGGCCGCCGCGCCCCCGAGCGCCAGGATGCCGACCCCATCCTGCGCAAGATCATGCGCGAGGCCTACTCTCACGAGGTGCTGAGCGCGGGCTGGTGGCCGGGCAGCCTGCAGTTCCCCGACCCCGCCTTCTACGCCTACGCCGCTCCCGAGCCCGCCGGCTTCGCGCAGCAGCCCGTGCGCCCGCGCCAGGCCGCCTACAACAAGGACCTGGGCGAGTTCATCCTTCTGTATGAGGACATGCGCCGCGCCGCCTCGCCCTCGGCCACACTCATGGAGTTCCTGGAGAGCACCTACGAGGCCGGCGCCAACCTCGGCCAGTGGGACCGCGCCGCCCTGGAGCGCCCGGCGGGCACGTCCGCCGCCTAGGAGGAGACATGGCCGGCGAGTGTCCCCATCTGGTCCGCCCCAAGATCACGCAAACCGCGACCCGCGTCTGCGAAGACTGCGTCAAGACCGGCGACACCTGGGTCCACCTGCGCCTGTGCATGGAGTGCGGCCATGTGGGCTGCTGCGACTCCTCCAAGAACAAGCATGCCACCAAGCACTTCCACCGCTCGAAGCACCCCGTCATCCGCTCCATCGAGCCCGGCGAGACTTGGACCTGGTGCTACCTGGACCAGGTCGAGGGCGAACTCGGGGAAAGCTAACCACAGAGGACGCGGAGGACACGGAGGAAGACCAATCAGCTTTCAGGGCGTCATCCTGAGGGGGCTTGAGCCCCCGAAGGACCTCGCGCGCAGCACCGATGCCCTTCGCTGCTCACACCCGGCCCGTTCGCGTGTGGGGGCCGATCAGCCGGCCAGGAGATCCCAGGCTTCCTTGTACTTCTCGAAGCGGCCGCCGCGGGTGGGCGGCCGGTGCGGAAAGACCACGATGGTCTTCCGCGCCGCCAGTGCG
>DASPRL010000056.1 GCA_035624475.1 Terriglobales bacterium | reverse complement strand
ACCTTCACCATCGCCATGACCATGCCCATCGCCGTGCTCATGGGCATCTACCTGCGTCGGCTGCGGCCCGGCAAAGTGCTGGAGACCTCGGTGCTGGGTTTCGTGCTGGTGCTGGCGGCGGTGTGGGGCGGCGGACTGGTGGCGCGCTCGGCCACGCTCGGCGCCTGGTTCACCCTGAGCGCCGCCACGCTGGCGGTGCTCATCATCCTTTATGGCTTCCTGGCCTCGGCCCTGCCGGTGTGGCTGCTGCTGGCGCCGCGCGACTATCTCAGCACCTTCGTCAAGCTGGGGACCATTGGGATCCTGGCGGTGGGCATCGTGGCGGCGCGCCCGCAGTTGCACATGCCCGCGCTCACCCGTTTCGTGGACGGCAGCGGGCCGGTCTTCGCAGGCACCATCTTTCCTTTCGCCTTCATCACCATCGCCTGCGGGGCGGTGAGCGGCTTCCATTCGCTGATCTCCAGCGGCACCACCCCCAAGCTGGTCACGCGCGAGAGCGAGACCCGGATGATCGGCTACGGCGCCATGGCCTGCGAGTCGCTGGTGGCCGTCATGGCCATGATCGCCGCCTGCGTGGTCACTCCCGGGACGTATTTCGCCATCAACAGTCCGGCGGGCATCGTGGGACAGGCGCCGGCGGCCGCCACCTCCACCATCAGCGCCTGGGGATTCCCCATCACCGCCGACGAGATGGACAGCCTGGCCCGGGCGGTGGGCGAGAAGTCGCTCTACAACCGCACCGGCGGCGCCCCCGCCTTCGCCGTGGGCATGGCGCATATCTTCTCCCGCAGCCTGGGCGGCGAATTGATGGGCATGTGGTACCACTTCGCCATCATGTTCGAAGCGCTCTTCATTCTGACCATCCTGGACGCGGGCACGCGCGTGGGGCGCTTCATGCTGCAAGACGGCTTGGGTCACCTGTGGAAGCCGCTGGGCCGCACCAGTTGGTATCCCAGCATCCTGATCACCAGCGCGCTGGTGGTGGGGGTGTGGGGCTACTTCCTCTGGCAGGGGGTGAAAGACCCGCTGGGCGGGATCAACTCGCTGTGGCCGCTGTTCGGCATCGCCAACCAGTTGCTGGCGGCGGTGGCCCTGTGCGTGGCCACCACCATCGTGATCAAGAGCAAGCGGGCGCGCTACGCCTGGGTGACCATGCTTCCTCTGGCCTGGCTGGTTCTGGTGACCTTCACCGCCTCCTGGCAGAAGATGTTTCATCCCAATCCCCGCATCGGCTTTCTGGCGCACGCCAACCTGCTGGCGGCGGAGGCACCCTCCACCGCGGCGCGCGCCCACGAGGTGGCGCGGCTGATCTTCAACGACCGGCTCGACGCGGCCATGACCGGGGTGCTGCTGGCGCTGGTAGCGCTGATCGTGCTGGAGTCGGCGCTGGAGTGGGTGCGGGTGCTGAGCGGGCGCAAAGCCGCGACCATCAAGGAGACGCCCTTCGTGCCCACGCGCCTGCTTCCCGAGGAGGCTGGATGAAGCGCTTCTTCCAACTGCTGCTGGCCGCGCTGCGCGAGGTCTTCGACGAGAGCGCCTACCAGCGCTTCCTGGCGCGGGAGGGCGCGACGGCTTCGCGGGCGTCCTATGCCGATTTCCTGCGTGAGCAGGAGGTCCGCAAGGCCCGCCGGCCTCGCTGCTGCTGAACAAGCCATGTCACCGGCCCTGGGTGGCTAGCTGGGACGCCAACGGTGTTCTACAATCGCCGGTCTAAAGCGGCTCTGTCGAGGTGCACCGATGCGTCGCGCGTTGGCGCTGTTTGGCCTGATCTTGGGGCTTGGGATATGTATTGAGGCGCAGGCCCCAGCCGCCTCTTCCGCTTCTGACCCCTATGCCGGTTCGGTGAAGGGCAGGGTATATTCCAACAGCTTTTTCGGGTTTTCCTGCGAGATTCCCAAAGGCCTGCAATCCGAGGCTGAGTTGATGGAGAAGCTGCGCAAGGACGCTTCGGTCAAGAACAAGTCATCTCTCGATACGATCGAAGCTGAGCACAAGAGGCGAGGAATCCTCCTGCAGGCGACCCACGTGGAAGGCATGGACAGGGTCACCGATGCGATCCCCTGGACTGCGCCGAACGCCGAACCAATCATGATCATCCCCAGGTTCGGCGCGTCGTTCGTCATCGCGGCCTTTCCCATACCCGACTCGAGGAGCGGTGCCGGAGCGATGGAAATGGCAGAAGACCGGGCCGCGCAGGTCCGCGCCAACAATCCCGGGGTGGTGGTCAGCGCGCCGGGGCGGGTGATGCTCAACGGACAGGAGTTCGCGCGCTTCGATCAGAGCGAGTCTTCCCCTGGTGGCAAGCCGAAACCCAGCTGGTTTGCCTCGGACTTCTTGACCGTGCGCAACGGCTACACGCTGGAGTTCCTCTTTTCCGCCGATAGTGAGAAAGAACTCCTTCGCGTCATGAAAGCGATCCAGACTGTGCACTTCTAGGCTCCCTAGAGCTCGGTGCCATCACGACATCAGCTCTGGCCTTCCAACCCTGGGCCGAGCGCCATCCTGATGTAAACTTGCCTCCATGCGGGTGATGGGCATCGACTGCGGCGGCGAGATCACCGGCTATGGCATCGTGGAGCAGCGCGAAGGGCACAAGCTGCGGCACGTCTGCTCCGGAGCCATCCGCATGTCGGCGCGCGAACCCCTGGCGGAGCGCCTGACCAAGGTCTTCCGGGAGTTAGGCGAGGTGATCGCCCAGCATCAGCCCGAGGTGGTCGCCATCGAGGACGTGTTCTACTCTGCCAACGTGAAGTCGGCGCTCAAGCTGGGGCAGGTGCGCGGGGTGGCCATGCTGGCTGCCTCCTGGCACGGCCTGCGCGTGGCCGAATACGCGCCCCTGGCCATCAAGAGCGCGGTCACCGGCTACGGCAAGGCGGAGAAGCACCAGGTGGCCAGCATGGTAGCGCTGCTGCTGGAGCTGGCGGAAGCGCCCCAGCCCCCCGACGTGGCCGACGCCCTGGCCATCGCCATCTGTCACCTGCACACCGCCTCCACCATCGACCGGCAGCGGGCGCCGGCGGGGACTCGCTGAGCCATGCGGACGCCACCGCTCTCTCTGGCCCTGGGCTTGCCCCTGCTGCTGGCGGCGATGACGCTGCTCTCCGTCGCTCAGCAGCCGCCTCGAGCCGCGTCCGCCGTTGCGCCGGTCGTCACCTTCACCCTGGACTTTCCCCAGGCACGGCCGCAGCACGCCGTGGTCGCCGTCGATGCCTCCGGACGGGCCCAGTACCACTCCACCGGCCCGCTCTTTGCCGATGCCTCTGAGGCTGAGCCCTACCGCGCCGCCTTCACCCTGAGCGTCGCTGCCCGCGAGCGCATCTTCGCCCTGGCCGCCGAGCTGGACGACTTCCAGGGCGACTTCGATTACAAGAAACACCGCATCGCCTTCACCGGGCAGAAGACCCTGGAGTATGCCGACGGGAACAGGAAGTTCTCCACCTCCTACAACTGGTCGGAGAACCCCTCGGTACGGGAGCTGACTCAGATCTTCCAGAGCATCATCAATACCCAAGAATCGGCGCGACGGCTGCTCTTCTTGCGCCGCTACGACCACCTGGGCCTGGAGGCGGAGCTGGAGGGGATGGAGGAGATGGCCAAGTCCAACAGTCTGGGCGAGTTGCAGAGCATCGCTCCGCTGCTGCGGCAGCTCGCCGACGACCCCGCGGTGATGCACGTGGCGCGCCAGCGGGCCGAGCGCCTCTGGGCCCGCACCCAGCCCGTCGCCGGTACCCCGGCCGTCCCCAGTCCGACCGCAAGCCCGCAGAAATAAAGGCCCCCGGCCTAAGGTACAACTCTACAATGGTGGCAGGACATCCTAAGGAGTAGGTGTTTCAGGAGATGGTTATGAGCAACCGGAGAGTGGGCCACGCTCTTCTGTTCCTGGCCGCGGCAGTGGGTATCCTGCTGGCGGCGGTTCCCGCCGCTCGCGCCGACTCCGAGGTCCGCATCGTGCGGCTCAGCTACGTCACCGGCGACGTGCAGATGGATCGCGGCACCGGCCAGGGCTTTGAGCGCGCGGTGATGAACATGCCGGTCACCAGCGGCAGCCGCATCTGGACCGGCGACGACGGCTACGCCGAGGTGGAGTTCGAGGACGGCAGCACCGGTCGCCTGGCTCCCGACACCGAGGTCAACGTTCAGGAGCTCAGCCTGCGCGGCGACGGCGGCCGCGTCAGCATGCTCGAACTGCAGCAGGGGATCGCCTACTTCGACGTCCGCGCCAGCGAGGCCGACCAATTCCGCGTCACCATCCGTGGGTACGACCTGCAGGTGCCTTCCCGGGCGCACTTCCGCGTGATCGCCGACCAGAACATGGCCCGGGTCGCGGTCTTCGATGGCACGGTGGTGGTGCCTTCGGGCGAGGGGCGCATCGAGGTGGCCAAGAACCAGACGCTGAACCTGGATCTTGCCAACCCCCAGTACGAGGTGATCGGCAGCGTCTCCCAGGAGCCCTACGACCAGTGGGACAGCGATCGCGCCGAGTATCGCGCCAACTACCAGGCTCCGGCCGCCGACAGCGGCGCCTACTCCGCCCAGTACTCCGCCGACTATGCTGCCGACTACAGCTACGGGCTCTCGGATATGAATTATTACGGCAGCTACAGCTACGTCAGCGGCTGGGGCTGGATGTGGCAGCCGTACTTCGTCGGGGCGGGATGGAACCCGTGGATGGACGGCGCCTGGGTGTGGTACCCGGGCCTGGGATACGTCTGGGTCTCGGCCTATCCCTGGGGCTGGATGCCGTATCGCTACGGCGACTGGTTCTTCATCAGCGGGCACGGCTGGTGCTGGCGCCCGGGACGGCGTTGGAGCCACTGGGATCCGGTGACCCCGGTCCACAATCCTCCCCCGAACTTCCATCCCCCGCATGTGCCGGTGTCGGGCGGTCCGCATGTGGTGCCGGTGGGACATGGTCCAAGTACGTTGTATCCCGATCCCAATGGTGGCGACTGGCATGGTCCGCGGCGGCCGGTGGACCCTGGAGCGCCGGGAATTCCGGTGCGAGTCTCGCTGAAGACGCCCGAGCACCCCGTGCCTCCCGATCTGCGGCGCCCGCTCGGGTCCGGCGAGGAAGGAAGCGTGCCGGCCTCCGGGCCCGTGCACCAGGCTCCTCCCACGGCGACTCCGACGGTGGGAGCCGGCGGGAGTTTCAAGGGCGGACAACCCATTCCTCCCGCACCCATCCCGCCGCGCTCGGCGCCGGATGAACATGTCGCGGTGCCCTCGGGCGGCACGCCGCCGGCAAGTGTGGGAAGTGGGACGGGCTCTTACAAGCCTGTCCC
>DASPRL010000055.1 GCA_035624475.1 Terriglobales bacterium | reverse complement strand
CCTTGACGCCCAGTTCGCGGGCCTTGTCGAGCTTGGAGCCGGGGTCGGCGCCGGCCACCACGTAGTCAGTCTTCTTCGAGACTGAGCCGGAAACCTTGCCGCCGGCGTCCTCGATCATGCGCTTGGCCTGGTCGCGGCTGTGGCGGGCGAGGGTGCCGGTGAGGACGAAGGTCTTGCCGGCAAGCCGGGTGCCGCGCTCGCGCTTCTTGCCCTTGAACTGCAGCCCGGCCTTGCGCAGGCGTTCCACCAGTTCGCGGTTGCGGGGCTCCAGGAAGAAGCTGCGGATGCTGGCGGCGATGTTGGGGCCGACCTCTTCGACCTGCTGCAGTTCCTCGACGCTCTTCTCTTCGTCTTTGAGAGTAGCGGCCTCGACGAGCGCGTCGACGGAGCCAAAGTGCTCGGCCAGCAGTTCGGCGGTGCGCTCACCCACGAAGCGGATGCCCAGGCCGTAGAGCACGCGGTCGAGCGGCCGCTTCTTGGAGGCCTCGATCTCGTCCAGGACGTTCTGCGCCGACTTGTCGCCCATGCGTTCGAGCTCGAGCAGGTTCTGCTTAGTGAGCTTGTAGATATCGGCGACGTTGCGGACCAGGCCGCGGTCGCAGAGCTGGTTGACCAGCACGTCACCCATGCCCTCGATGTTCATCACCGAGCGGGCGGCGAAGTGGCGGATGCTTTCCCGCAGCTTGGCGGGACAGTTGGCGTTGACGCAGCGGTGGTCGGCCTCGCCCTCGTCGCGCACCACCTTGCCGCCGCACTCCGGGCACTTCTCCGGCATGCGGAACTTCCTGCGGCCGCGGGGATGCTGCTTGTCCTCGACCATCGCGACGACTTTGGGGATGACGTCGCCGCCGCGCTCCACCTGCACCCAGTCGCCGATCAGCAGCCCCAGGCGCTCGATCTCGTCCTGATTGTGCAGGGTGGCGCGGCTGACGGTGGTGCCGCCGATGGAGACGGGAGTGAGCGCGGCCACCGGCGTGAGCTTGCCGGTGCGGCCCACCTGCACGAAGATGTCCTCCACCTGGGTGACGCCGCCGCGCGCCGCCCACTTGTAGGCCAGGGCCCAGCGCGGGGCGCGCCCGGTGAAGCCCAACTCCTCCCACAGACGAGTGTCGTTCACCTTGATGACCACGCCGTCGATCTCGAAGGGCAGCGAGTCGCGCTTCTTCTCCCAGTGGGCGATGAAGTCCTGGATCTCGTCCAGGTCCTTGCACAGGCGCCAGGTGCGGTTGACCTTGAAACCGGCTTCCGAGAGCGCCTCCAGCGAGCGCGAGTGCTCTTTGAAGGCGACGCGGCCGCCGACGGCCAGGAAGTAGGAGTAGAAGTCGAGGCGGCGCTGCGCGGTGATGGCGGGGTCGAGCACGCGCACGCCGCCGGCGGCGGCGTTGCGCGGGTTGGCGAACTGGGAGAGTTCTTGGGCCTCGCGCTCCTGGTTCAGCCGCTCGAAGGACTTGGTGGGCATGATCACTTCGCCGCGCACCTCGAACTCCGCCGGCAGCCCGGCCTTCTTGAGCGCGGCCGCCGGGATGGAGAGCGGGACGGAGCGGATGGTGCGCACGTTGGCGGTGACTTCCTCGCCCACCTCGCCGTCGCCGCGGGTCAGGGCCAGGGCGAGCCTGGACTTGGCCTTCTCCTGCGGGTCGGGCTGGTAGCGCAGCGCCATCGAGAGGCCGTCGAGCTTGAGTTCGCAGACGCAGGCGACCTCCTTGCGGCCGCTCAACTCGCGCACGCGGCGCTCCCAGTCGCGCAATTCCTCCTCGGTGTAGGCGTTGTCGAGGGAGAGCATGGGAGTGGAGTGCTGCAGCTTGACGAAGCCCTCGCGCGGCTGCCCGCCCACGCGCTGGGTGGGCGAGTCGGGGGTGACCAGCTCAGGATGCTCGGCCTCCAGGCGTTTCAGCTCCTGCACCAGGCGGTCGAAGTCGGCGTCGGAGATCTCGGGCTGGTCGAGCACGAAGTAAAGGTGCTCGTGGCGGCGGATCTGCTCGCGCAGCGCCGCGATGCGGCGCTCGACCTCCTTGCCCTTGGCGTCCGTGGCCATGCCAAGGATTATAGGGGCGAAGGGGGCGCGGCCGCAGCCGTCACAACGGCGGCGGAAAAGGGCAAAATCCCCTATAATCCCGGGGCGTCCCAAGCGGAGAGGTGGAGCATGAAACGGATCGCGATGGTGATGTCGCTGGTGCTGCTGGTGGCCGGCTTGGTCCTGGCGCAGCAGAAGCAGAGCGAGAGCAAGCCCGCCGCCAAGACGGCAAAGCCGGCCAAGGCCGCCGAAAGCAAGAAGGCGGAGGCGCCGGCGCTGCCCAAGCCGTCGCCGGAGATGGAGAAGCTCAGCAAGCTGATGGTGGGCAACTGGACGACCGACGAGAAGTTCGAGGCCAGCGACTTCATGTCCGCGGGCACGGGCAAGGGCAGCGAGAGCACGCGCCTGGGTCCGGGCGGACTCTCCCTGGTCTCGGATTACCACTCCAAGAACGTCATGGGCGAGGTGCACGGCCACGGCATGATCTGGTGGGACCCCAAAGACCAGGTCTTCCGCAACCTGTGGTGCGACAACGTGGCGCCCTCGGGCTGCGAGCTTTCCGGGCCAGGGAAGTGGGAGGGCGACAACCTGGTCTTCCACGATGAGACCGAGATGATGGGTCGCAAGATCGTGATGAAGGTCACGCTGACCGACCTGAAGCCCGACTCGCACACCTTCACCGTCGACATCGCGGGCGAGAACGGCGAGATGCAGCGCAGCATGACCTTCAAGTACACGCGCAAGCCGGCGGCAGCGGCCAAGCCCGCGGCGAAGCCCTGATCCCGGAAGGTCCCCGCCCGCAAAGCATGCGCAAAGCCGCGCTCCTCTACAATCCGGCCTCGGGAAGCAAGCGGGACCGCCGCCTCGCGCACGTGGAGGACGCGGCCGCGGTGCTGCGGGCCGCGGGCGTGGACGTCCTGGTGGTGCCCACGCGCGCCGCGGGCACGGCGGGGGAGCAGGCGAGGGAGGCGGTGGCCGCGGGCTGCGACACCATCCTGGCCTGCGGCGGCGACGGCACCGTGCACGAGATCCTGCCGGGCGTGGCGAGCAGTTCGGCGGCGCTGGGGGTGATCCCCCTGGGCACCGGCAACGGCCTGGCCAACGATCTGGGCACCTCCCACCACACGGTGAAGGCGGCGCGGCAACTGCTCGCGGCGGAGATACGGCGCATCGCCCTGGGCCGCGTGGACTTCCAGAACGGCGAAGGCCGCCCGGCGCAGCGCTACTTCACCGTGGGCGCGGGCGCCGGAGGCGACGCCCGCATGCTCTACGAGGTCGGCCACCAGGCCAAGGGCCGCCACGGCATGCTGGCCTACTATCTCAACGTGGCGTGGCAACTGGCCACCTATCCCCTGTCGCCCTTCGAGGTGGAATACCGGGAGAGCGGGAGCGGGGAGCGGCGCGTGGTGGAGGTCTCGCAGGCGCTGGCCATCCGCATCCGCGACTTCGGGGGCATCGTGCGCAAGGTGGCGCCCGACGCCGGGCTGGAGCGCGACGACTTCCAGCTCCTGCTGGTGCGCACCGCCCGCCGCCGCGCCTTCTTGCGCTACATGGTGCAGACCTTCCTGGACCGGCCGCGGCGGGTGCGCGGGGTGGAGATGGTACACGCCACCGAGGCCAGCTTCCGCGAGATGCCGCCCGACGATCCCCGGCGTGCGGCCTGGCCTCAGCGGCCTGCCTGCGCCATCTACACCGAGGCCGACGGCGAGGTGCTGGGACGGCTGCCGCTGCGCCTCAGCATGGTTCCCGCCGCCCTCAACCTGCTGTATCCCGCCCATCCCAAGCGATGAGGCGGCGGAGCGGGATTTCAGGTACGATTTGCTTGCGGTACCCGACGCACCCGTGGAACCCATCACTCACTTTCTGACCGGCGCCTGCCTGAGCCGCGCGGGGCTGAACCGCAAGACCCCGCTGGCCACCCTCACCCTGGTGCTGGCCACCGAGGCCGCCGACATCGACGTCTTCCTGGGCATCGGCAACCGCATCCGCGGCTTCGCCCACCACCGCGGCTTCACCCACACCTTCCTGGGCGCGCCGCTGGTGGCGGCGCTGGTGCTGGCCTTCGTCTACGGCGTGTATCGCTGGAGCCATCGTGGGGAGGCGCCGGCGGGCTGTGCCGCCTGTCCGCCTGGGGATGAGCCGGGGGCGCAGCCTCCTGCGCCGCGCTGGGGGCTGCTCTACCTCTACGCCTGCCTGGGAGCGCTGGTGCATGTCCTACTGGATTACACCAATAGCTACGGGGTGCGGCCCTTCGATCCCATCTCCTACAAGTGGTATTCGTGGGACATCGTTAGCATCGTGGACCCGTGGATCCTGGCGGTGCTGATCCTGGGGCTGGTGGGACCGTGGATGTTCGGGCTGATCAACGAGGAGATCGGGGCGCGGCGTCCGCGCTACCGCGGGCGCGGCGGGGCCATCTTCGCCCTGGTCTGCCTGGTCGCCATCTGGGGGCTGCGCGACTTCGAGCACCGGCGGGCGGTGGCGGCCATGGAGTCGGTGCTCTACCAGGGCGAGGAAGCGCGCCGGGTCTCGGCCTATCCCTACTCCACCAATCCCTTCCTGTGGATGGGGGTGGCGGAGACCGACACCTTCTTCGAGACCATGCATGTGAACTCGCTGACCGGGGAGGTGGACCCCGACGGGCGGGCAGTGGTGCGCTACAAGCCCGAGGAGACGCCGGCCCTGGAGGCGGCCAAGCAGTCCTACCTGGGACGCGTCTACCTGGACTGGGCGCAGTATCCCATGACCGAGGTGGAGCCCGTCACCGGCCCGAACGACGTGCTGCTGGGCTACGCAGTGCGCTTCTACGACCTGCGCTACACCTACCCGGAGAATGCCGCCCGGCCGCTGGGCGCCTCCGTGGAACTGGACGACAAGCTCAATGTGGTCTCACAGCACTTCGGCTGGCGCACCCGGCAAGAGGAGCAGGAAGAGCGGGGCGGCCGCTGAGCCGCTTGACGGAAGCCGCAGCGCGGCGGGAGAATCCCAGTTGCACCCGCGCCGCGGCGTGGGAATGAGGTGAGCATGCTGGCATACGTCTTCGTAGTGGTGGCCATCGCCTTCCGCTTCCTGCCCCAGACCCTGGGGTTCACGCCCCTGACGGCGTCGCTGCTGTATTTCGGGGCGCGCATGCCACGCAAGTGGATGTGGGCGCCGCTGCTGCTCATGATGGCGGTCGACGTCTACCTCACCCGCGCGGTCTACCACTATCCCTTTACCTACGACCAACTGGTGGTGTGGGCGTGGTACGCGGGCATGATCCTGCTGGGCGGCCTGCTGAAGCAGAAAGCCAGCCTGGCGCGCATCGCGGGAGCCTCGCTGGCGGGTTCGGTCTCCTTTTTCCTGGTGAGCAACTTCGCGGTGTGGCTGGTGTGGAATATGTACCCCAAGACGCTGGCCGGGCTGGGAACCTGCTACCTGCTGGCGATGCCCTTCTTCCGCAACGGGGTGCTCGGCGACCTGCTGTTCACCGCGGCGTTCTTCGGGATCGGAGCGCTGGTGGCGGCGCGCCAGCCCGCCGAGGCCAAGCTGCCGGTGTTGCGCTAGCTTCCGCCAAGAGGTCCGTGAAACGCCCTGCTGCGGCAGGGCGTTCTCATTTGTGTGGGTCGGCGGGGGCGGCCTCGTGCACCATCTCGCGCACCGGCCGGCGCATCAGCCGGTAGATCAGCAGGCACACCAGCAGGAACACGGCGAGGGACACCAGCGCCAGTTCGCGGTGCTCACGGAAGAGTTCCTTGACCGTTTCCACGATGGAAGGCCCGAACTCCAGCACCAGCAGCGAGAGGACCCCAAAGCGCACCATGCGCCCCAGGAAGATGGCGGCCAGGAAGTCGCGCAGCTTCATGTCGAAGACCCCGGCGGAGAGCACGAACAGCTTGAAGGGGAAGGGCGGAGGCGCCATGGCCGGGATCATGAGCGCGAAGAACTCCTGCTTCTCGAAGCGATTGCGCAGCGCCTCCATGCGCTCGTGGGAGATGCGCTTGCGCAGCGCCACCTCGCCCCCCTTGCGGCCGATGTAGTAGATGATCAGGCTGCCCAGCGCCGAGCCCAGCGACGCGGTGATGGGATAGAGCCAGAAGTGGGCGCGGTCGCTCCACACGTAGGCGGCGACCACCGGGTCCAGGGGAAGGCCGAGCAGCGCAGCGTCCACCCCGGCGATGACGAACGGACCCCATATCCCCAGGACCTTCATGGCTCCCAGGAAGAATGCGGTGTACTTCGCGAGGATGATCTTCAAGAAGTGCAAGGGGATTAAGGGACATTCTACAGGAGGGCGCGCGCCTAGCCCGGGCCGGCGTGCTCGGTCTTGCCGGCCAGCAGGTCGAGGGCGTGAGGGAGCAGCTCGAGGACCGCGGCCAGCGACTCGGTGGCGGCGGCGGGGCTGCCGGGCAGGTTGAGCAGCAGGGTGGAGCCGCGGACGCCGCAGACGGCGCGGCTGAGCGCGGCCAGCGGGGTCTTGCGGGAGCCCTCCGCGCGCATGCGCTCGGCGATGCCCTCCACCATGCGGTCACAGACGGAGCGCGTGGCCTCGGGGGTGACGTCGCGGGCGGCCACGCCTGTCCCTCCGGTGGTGACCACCAGGCGGGCCTGCTGGGCCAGCCGCACCAGGGCCTGGGCGATGGCGGCGGCCTGGTCGGGAACGACCTCGCTGGCGACCACCTGGAAGCCGCGGGCCTGGAGGGCGGCAGCCACGGCGGGGCCGGAAGCGTCGCGGCGCTGGCCGCGGGCGCAGGAGTCGCTGACGGTGAGCACGGCGGCGGTCATGCGCAGGCAGGAGAGACCCGGTCAGGCGTCGAGCACATTTTCTTCTTTTTCGCGGTTGGCTTCGTCGAGCAGGCGCAGGCCTTCCATGAGCAGGCCCTGGGTGGAGCGGGTGATGGTCTGCTCCGAACTCTTGCCGGTGAAGTCGATCTGGAAGACGCCACCGGGCCAGGTGAGGACCTTGTAGACGGCCTCGTCACCCTTGAGGGGGCCGTAGACGGCGTGATTGATCTGGCCGTCGGAGAAGTACATCTCGCAGCGCTCGCCGTTCGCGGTGAGCACCAGCTCGCAGGTCTTGCGGCCCATCTCCAGGGACTGCAGCAGGTCCATGACGTTCATCTGGGCCAGGTTGCCGCGCACCACGCTCTCGCCGGGGGCCTCGCGCGCCATCTTCTCCAGAGCGATCTTGTCCATGATGCGCTTGATGCGGGCGGTGGCTTCCTTGATGAAGAAGGGCTTCTCCACGAAGTCCTCGACCGAATCCTGCAGCATCTTGAGCTTCTCGGTGATGTCGGCGCGGGAGGCCATGAGGATGACGGGGATCTTGGCGGTGGCGGCCCGCCCCTTGAGCTTCTCCAAAAGCTGGCGGCCGTCCATGCCCTGCATGGCGTAGTCGGTGAGGATGAGGTCGGGGGGATCGTCGATGGCCTTGAGCAGGGCGTCGGCGCCGTCGGTGGCGGTGGTCACGGCGCCCAGCGGGGTCAGGGACTGGCGCAGCATCTCCAGCACCATCGGATTATCTTCGACGAGCAGGACCTTGACGTTGCCGGCCATCCGGACGGTTACTTCTTTCTACGGGAGGGGCCGCGCGGAGGATGCGGCGGGCGCGAGTAATCCCCGCTCTTGCCTCCCGATTTCCGTTGCAGCACGATTTCCCGGATCTCGATGCCTTTGTCCAGCGCCTTGCACATGTCGTACACGGTCAGGGCAGCCACGCCGGCGGCCACCAGCGCCTCCATCTCCACCCCGGTGACGGCAGTGGTGACGACGCGGGAGGTCAGGGCGACGCCATTCTCGCATAGCCGGGCACGCACATCAATGTGAGACAGGGGGATGGAGTGGCACATGGGAATCAGTTCGGGGGTGCGCTTGGCGGCGGCGATGCCGGCGATGCGGGCGATCTCCAGCGGGTCGCCCTTGGGGTTCTTGGGCAGCGCTTTCAACACCTTAGGCGACATGGCGACGAAGGCGGAGGCCTCCGCCTCCCGCCGCGTGGGCGCCTTGGCGGAGACGTCCACCATGCGGCTGCGGCCGCCGGCGTCGAAATGGGAGAGCTTCCTGGGCACGGGTCCTCTCACCTCAACAGCACCGAAACCATCTCCCCGGCGGGCAGGCGCTCGCGGTCGGGGGGCACTACGATATAGCAGTTGGCGCGGGTAAGGGAAACCATGTCGCCGGAGCCCTGCCAGCGCGCGGGGACGACCTCGGCGGGCCCGTTCTGGCCGGAGAGAGCGGCGGGCAAGAAGCGGGTCAGGCCGGTCCTGGTGCGGATCTCGGAGGAGAGCCGCGCCTGGGTGAAAGCCAAGGGAAGAGGCGGCGCGCCCGCCAAGGCGTCGATCACCGGCCGCGCGAACAGCTCGAAGCACACCAGGGTAGAGACCGGATTTCCGGGCAGGCCGAAGAAGCAGGTGGGCGGCGCGC
>DASPRL010000054.1 GCA_035624475.1 Terriglobales bacterium | reverse complement strand
ACACCGGGCTCTTGCCGCAGCCGGTGCGCACCGCGCACACCGAGATCACCGGCACCTTCGCCTGCAACTGGGTGCGCTCCGCGCCCAACAGCCAGAAGTCCGCGCCCGCCGCCACCACCCGCGAGGCCAGGTGCATGAGGTTCACGTGGGAGATGTCGCTATAGGAGAAAACCGCGACCTCCACCCCGCGCTCCCGGATCACCTTTTCCAGGTCGCGCTCTTCCACGATGGGGATGCCGTTGGGATAGAGCAGCCCGGAGAGTTCGTAGGGATATTGGCGGCCCGCGATGTCGGGGATCTGGGTGGCGGTGAAGGCCACGACCTGGTAGCTGGGATCATGGCGGAAGACCACGTTGAAGTTGTGAAAGTCTCTGCCGGCGGCACCGAGGATCATGACCTTTTTCATGACACGCCCCGTTCCTGTCGCACCAGGCGACCCCTTATGTTCCCGCCGCCCGGGCCGGGGCGCGGTGAGGGGCGTCACAGGGGTCAGTGATGGGTGACCGCGATGTGCTTGAGCCTAAAGGGACAGCCGGCTCAGGCTCTCCCCAAAAGTGGCTTGCCCGGAGCCCGGAATCGGGGTACGCTCGCCCTACACTGGAAAGGAGGTGGTCCAGCAATGTCGAGTTCTGATAGTTGCCCGAGACCTAGTGAGGTGGCTGTGACCTAGAGCGGTCTGCTCTGCGTCAGCGCGAACTTCCGATGGTTCAGGGAGTGTCGCCGCGGTCCTCGAGTGTAAGGGAGCGGCCGCCTGGGCAATCCCAACAGACCACCGGCGACCCACGGCCGGCAAAGCCGTGGGTCGTTTTATTTTGGCGCGAACTTGGACCCGTGAACCCTAGCTCTTGGGCCCGCCGTCCAGGTACTTGACGAAGGCGACTTCGTTCTGGGCCTCGTTGTAGAGCAACTCGTCCACCACCGCGCGGGTCAGCAGGATGCCGAAGCCGCCGGGGCGCAGGCCCTTCTCGTCGCGCACGCGCAGGTGCTCGATGGGGCTGTCGGGAGGATTGCTGACGGCGGCGTGGGTCAGCCCTTCGAAGCGGAAGCCGCGCCCGGGGTCAGCGATGCGGTAGAGGATCATGCGCTGGGTGCGCAGGCAGGAGATGCGTACCTTCTGGTTGGGGTCCAGGTCGCCGCCCCACTCGATGGCGTTGAGCAGCAACTCGCGGAAGGCCTGGCCCACGGCCTCGCGCACCTCCTGGGGCAGGTCGGACTTGGCTTGCAAGAGGAAGTCCTGGATGCGCTCGGCGGCCTGGCGCTCGCAGGGCACCAGCAACTCGATCCACTCAGGGCGGGCGGAGAGCACCTCGATGGGCGGCCCCGACTCGGAGGCCAGCGCCCGCTCCACCATCTCCACCACGCCCTTGGCCGAGAAGGGCTTGTTGATGTACTGGTAGGCCTGCTCCCGCACCGCGTTGAGCAGGGTCTCGGGGGTGTTGTCCCCGGTCATGACGATCACCTTGGGCTTGCCGGGCTTGTCCTTCAGGCGGGCCAGCACCTCCAGCCCGGTCATGTTGGGCATCCACACGTCGAGCAGCACCAGGTCGAACTTGCGGTGCTTGATGTGGGCCAGGGCCTCGGCGCCGTCGCCGGCGGCGGTCACGGAAAAGCCGGCGCGCTCCAGCATGCTGGCGAGCATGCTGCGCAGGGCGCGATCGTCATCGGCCACGAGGATCTTCTTCGAGCCTGAGGGTGGGACGACTTTGGTCATGCACTCCTGAGACGCAAGCCGGCGGGAGGGCGCTCGGAAGGGCCATGCTACGTCCGGCATGGCGGAGCGTCAAGTTACGCTGGTCACCACGCCGCTTTCAGGGAAGCGGGGTGGCCGGCGTTCCCGGGCCCAGGTGGCGCACATCCGCGCCCCGCACCCAGAAGATCACATCCTCGGCGATGTTGGTGCCATGATCGGCGACCCGTTCCAGGTTGCGGGCGATGAGCAGAGTATCGAGGGCCTGGCGCGCCGAGGCCGGCGACTGCTTCATCTGCGCCATCATGGCGGCCTCGATCTCGCGCTTCATACGGTCCACGCTGTTGTCGGAGCCGAGCACCTGCTGGGCCAGGTCGGCGTCGGCGCGGATGAAGGCCTCCAGCGCCTGCCGCACCATGCCGGTGGCGGTAGCCGCCATGCGGGGAATGTCAGCGGGCAACTCCACCGCCGGCAAGCCGGCCAGGTCGCGGGCCCGCTCAGCGATGTTCACCGCCTGGTCGCCCACTCGCTCCAGGTCGGCGTTGACCTTGATGACGGCCAGGATGAAGCGCAGGTCCACGGCCACCGGTTGCTGCATGGCCAGCAAGTCCAGGGCCAGCTCGTCGATCTCCCGCTCCACCATGTTGATGGACTGCTCCCCGCGAAACACCTTCTCACTGGCCTCGGGGTCGCGGCTGCCGTAAGCCTCGATGGCGCGGTCCACCGCCTGCTCCGCCAAACCGCCCATGCGCAGGAGTTTCTCCTTGAGCTCGTCCAGTCCGAGTTGAAATCGCGTGCGTGTCATCCAAACCTGCCTGTCACGTAATCTTCGGTCCGCTTGTCTGCCGGGTTGGTGAAGACCCTTTCCGTCCGGTCGAATTCCACCAGGTATCCCAGCAGGAAGAAGCCGGTGAAGTCGGCCACCCGGCTGGCCTGCTGCATATTATGGGTCACGATGACCACGGTGTAGTCCTTTTTCAGTTCGAAGACCAGTTCCTCGATCTTGCTGGTGGAGATGGGGTCCAGGGCCGAGCAGGGCTCGTCCATGAGCAGGACCTCGGGCGCCACCGCCAGGGCGCGGGCGATGCACAGGCGCTGCTGCTGGCCCCCGCTGAGGCTGGCCCCGGATTTCTTCTTGACCTGGTCCTTCACCTCGTCCCACAGGGCGGCCTGGCACAGCGAGTGCTCCACGATCTGGTCCAGTTCCCGCCGGTTGCGGAAGCCGTTGAGCTTGAGCCCGGCGGCCACGTTGTCGTAGATGGACATGGTGGGGAAAGGGTTGGGTTTCTGGAAGACCATGCCCACGCGCCGCCGTACCTCCACCGCAGGTACGGAGCGGCCGTAGATGTCGTTCCCGCCCACCTGCACCTTGCCCTCCACCCGCGCTCCCGGCACGGTCTCGTGCAGGCGGTTCAGGCACCGGATGAAGGTGCTCTTGCCGCAGCCCGAGGGCCCGATGATGGCAGTGACCTGGTTGGCGGCCATGTCCATGGAGATGCCATGCAGGACCTGGGCCGGACCGAACCAGGCGTTCAGATTGCGTGCTTCCATGCCGACGCCCATCAGGCAGCTCCTCGCACCATGCCGCGGGAGGTTGCCACACGCACCGCGGCCACGGCGCCTACGATCAGCACGATCAGCATCAGTGCCCCCGCCCAGGCCTGGCGATGCCAGTCGTCGAAGGGGGAGATGGCGTACACGTAGATCTGCAGCGGCAGTGCCGCCATGGGCTGATTGAGCTTCAAACTCCAGAACTGGTTGCCGAAGGCGGTGAACAGCAGGGGAGCGGTCTCTCCTGCCACCCGCGCGAAGGCCAGCATGATGCCGGTGATCACGCCCGAGGTCGCGGTGCGCAGCACCACCGAGAGAGTGGTGCGCCAGCGCGGGATGCCCAGTCCCAGGGACGCCTCCCGCACGATGTTGGGCACCATGAGCAGCATCTCCTCCGTCGTCCGGGTGATGGTAGGAACCATCATGATGCCCAGGGCCACGCCCCCAGCAAAGCCCGAGAAGTGCTTCTGCTGGAGTACCACCAGCGAGTAGACGGCGATGCCGGTGACGATGGAGGGCACGCCGTTGAGCACGTCGGCGGTGAAGCGCACCAGTTGCGCAAAGCGGTGGTTTCCGTGCTCCGCCAGGAAGATGCCGGAGCCGATCCCCAGGGGCACGCCGATGAGGCTGGCTATCCCCAGGATGATGGCCGAACCCACCATGGCGTTGGCCATGCCACCGCCCAGCTCGCCCACCGGCTTGGGAGTCTGGGTGAGGAAGGCCCAGTTGAGCGCCCCGATCCCGCGGTACACCAGGTACGCGAAGATGGCCACCAGAGGCGCCAGCACCAGGACGGCGCAGAGCACGGTGAGGACCGTGACCACGCGGTCCAGCAGCAGCCGCCACCAGTAGCGCAGTCCGCGGGAAGACGCCGGAGAAGTGGGAGTGCGGTTCTCAGGCACGGGTGCTCACCGGAGTGCCGCGGGTGACCGTCCACACCAGCAGGCGGGCCAGGATGTTGACCACGATGGTCACCAGGAAGAGCGCCAGGCCGATCTCGATGAGCGCGCTCAGGTAGAGGTCGCCGGTGGCCTCGCTGAATTCGTTGGCCAGCACGCTGGCCATGGTGTAGCCGGGGGCGAACAGCGACTTGACGATCTGGGCGCTGTTCCCGATCACCATGGTCACCGCCATGGTTTCGCCCAGGGCCCGGCCCAGCCCCAGGATGATGCCTCCCACGATGCCGGCGCGCGCGTTGCGCAGCACCCCGGTGCGGATCATCTCCCAGCGCGTGGCCCCCAGCGCCAGCACCGCTTCGCGCTGCATCTGCGGCACCGCCGTCAGCACCTCGCGGGTGATGGAAGCGATGATGGGAATGATCATGATGGCCAGGATCACCCCTGCGGCCAACATGCCGATGCCGTAGGGCGGGCCGGTGAACAGCCCCGTCCAGCCCAGGTACTTGGCCAGCCAGGGTTGCACCACCTTGCGCAGCAGCGGCGCCAGCACGAAGATCCCCCACAGCCCGTAGATCACGCTGGGGATGGCGGCGAGCAGCTCGACCAGGAAGGAGAGCAGGCCCCGCAGCAGGCGCGGGCACATCTCGGTGATGAAGATGGCCACCCCCACCGCCAGGGGCACCGCCAGCACCAGTGAGAGGAACGAGGAGACCAGGGTGCCATAGAGGAAGGGCAAGGCTCCGAAGTCGCCCGACACCGGGTCCCAGTTGTCCCCCGTGAAGAAGCGCCAGCCGAAGGTGTGCTGGGAGAGCCGCGAGTGCACCACCAGCTCGACGACGATCAAGGCCACGATGCCCAGCACCGAGAGGCAGCAGGCCACGGTGCCGTAGTGGAACAAGACATCGGCCAGCCGGCTGCGCCGCGCCAGCTTGCGCGGCACCCGCGACACCACCTCC
The DNA here is from genome assembly GCA_035624475.1 of Terriglobales bacterium. Classification (NCBI taxonomy): domain Bacteria; kingdom Pseudomonadati; phylum Acidobacteriota; class Terriglobia; order Terriglobales; species Terriglobales bacterium. The sequence continues at coordinate 180 of DASPRL010000054.1, read as the reverse complement.
AGCCGCGCCGGTTCCGCCGGAGAGGCACTCCCGGCCGGCTCGCGCTCAGGGAGCGTAGGTGAATTCATCGCCGACACCCTACCAGAGTTGTGTTACAAGACGGTTACAGTCGCAGTCTCAAGCGGATAAAGGCGCCGCGGCGGCCGGCCAAACAGAAGGCGCCGGCTGGTTGGCCGGCGC
>DASPRL010000053.1 GCA_035624475.1 Terriglobales bacterium | reverse complement strand
CAGCTTCACTGTAGCACACGCGGAAGGCCGGGTTGGCAGCCAGGAGCTGGTAGCTGGCAGCTTAAGCCACCCTCGGGCGGGGTCAAGAGCGACCTCGATCACGGCTTCTATTCGCGCCAGCAATGGCGCTATAATCCGCGGCCAGCACCCACACCGATCCTCCGCACGGGGAGCGCGAGCCGGGCTGCCCGCCGCTCCGAAACGTGGGCTGCACGGAGGAGCCATCATGCGCCTGCGCGTCCGGATCCTGCTCAGCGTTCTTGCTCTCGGCGCTTCCCTTCCCGCTTCCGCCCAGGTGCTGAAAGGTTCGAAGCCGGCGCCGGAGAAGCCGAACCCGAACCGGCTGCTGCTGCCCAGCAGCGCCTTCGCCGGGGGGATCCTGACCGGCTACGTCATGGGCCCGGACAACCAGCCGGTGGCCAACGCACCGGTGTCGGTGAACGGCGGTGAGCTGATGGGCGAGGTCATCGGCGACCCCATCAAGAAGAAGGAGGAGCAGCGGCATGAGCCACCGCAGTCCCCCAGCGGCGGCTCGTTCACCGACTGGCAGAGGACCGCGCTCGACTTCTGCAAGGCGGGACCTGGAGCCAATCCCGGTCCGCACGACGGCAATCCGGGCCCGCCGGATGAGCCTTCCTTCCAGTGGAGCGGCCGGGCAGCCACGGGGGAGGACGCAGCCTCGCCGCAGTGGGGCGGCTTCACCAACGCCGCCGGAGGCTTTCTCATTTGCGTTCCCCCGGGCGCGAAAGACCTGCAGGTGAGCACGGGAGGGAGCGAGGGTGGAGGCGCCGTCTCGGTCCTGGTCGCACTCGACCAGCCATCCGTGAGCCAGCTTCCTTCGGATCCCCCGTCCTTTTGCAGTCGCGGAGCGCAATTCGATCTCAACGGGACATTCCCGCACGCGACCGCGGAGCAGGACGGCCAGGTGAGCGACATGGCGGTGGTGATGGCCATCGGTCCTGCCGGCCAGGCGGTGAGCACCGTCGAATGCTCCCCCGGCCTGCATCCGGGCCCAGTGGAGTTGAGCATCACCGACGGCAGCAGCCACACCCGCGAGTACCACGCTCACATCTTCCAGTTCGTCGACGGCGCCCTCGACCGCGAGCACCTGCTGGGAGGCCAGCCCGCCGACTTCTGGTATGAGGTTCAGATGGGGCCGGAAGAAGCGGGCAAGTCGCTGTGCGTGGACGTGAGTGTGGCCGGACCGGTAGTGCTGACCAAGCCTCCCGCACCCCGCGTGCAGCTGAACGGAGACGGAAGGGGAAGGATATCGGGCAACATTCAGACCACGCACGTGGCTCCCGGCTCGACCGTGCCCTTTGTCATCCACGCACAGTTCACAGAATGCGGGAAGTGAGGCCAGCGCGTCCCTAGCCCGCGGGCACGCCGACCGGCCCGGCCGAGCGCGGAGCCGTCCTTAGAGGTTCCCGGAACCTCACCACCGTCCTGCGGCCTCCCCTTCCTCCCCTTCCCTTCTTGCCGTAGGATGGCTTCGCAGGCCTCTGTGACCTTGGCGCGCGCCGGCGGGAGGAGCCGCCGGGCGCGAGAGCGGCGTTTTCGTGAAGATCTCGAAGAGTCCCAACCTGGCAGGCGACTTCTGGGGCGGGCTGGCGGCCATGCTGGTGGCGCTGCCCTCGGCCATCGCCTTCGGCGTGATCATCTTCACGCCGCTGGGCCGAGCCTACGCCGCCCAGGGCGCCGTCGCCGGCATCCTGGGGACCATCGCGCTGGGGCTGGTGGCCCCCGCCTTTGGGGGCACGCGCCGGCTGATCACCACCCCCAGCGCGCCGGCGGCGGCCGTGCTCTCCGCCTTCACCCTGGAGGCCACCCAGAAGGGTGTGGGCGCGGACGAGGTTCTGGTCATGCTGGCGCTGGTGGCGCTGCTGTGCGCCCTCTTCCAGATCGGTTTTGGGATGGCGGGGCTGGGCAAGCTCATCAAGTACATGCCCTATCCGGTGGTGAGCGGTTACCTGAGCGGGGTGGGGCTGATCATCATTCTCGGCCAGGTGCCGAAGTTCCTGGGAACGCCCAAGGATTTCGGCTTCTGGCAGAGCCTGCGGACGCCTGCGGCCTGGGAGTGGCACGGGCTCGTGGTGGGCGCGGTCACCATCGTGGTGATGCTGACCGCGGGGAAGCTCACCAAGGCGGTGCCGGCGGCCATCCTGGGGCTGGCGGCGGGAGTGGCGACCTACTTCGGGTTGAGCCTGGCCGACCGCTCGCTGCTGCAACTGGCCGGCAACAAGCTGGTGATTGGCGCGCTGGCGCCCACCAGCGTGGGCTTCCTGCAGACCCTGGCGGAACGCTGGCAGGCGATGGGCGCGATCAGCCTGGCGGAGTTGGAGATCCTGGTCGGCCCGGCTATGACCCTGGCGGTGCTGCTCTCCATCGACACGCTGAAGACGGGGGTGGTGCTGGACGCGCTCACGCACAGCCGCCACAACTCCAACCGCGAACTGATCGGGCAAGGGCTGGGCAACCTGGCCGCCACCTTCACGGGCGGCGTGCCCGGCTCGGGACAGATGGGCGCGACCCTGGTGAACCTGTCGAGCGGCGGGCAGACACGCTGGTCGGGCCTCTTCGAAGGAGCACTGGCCCTGGTGGCCTTCCTGGCGCTGGGCCGGCTGGTCGCCTGGCTGCCCATCGCGGCCCTGGCCGGCATCCTGCTGGTGGTCGGGCTGCGCATGATCGACTACCGCAGCCTGCACCTGCTGCGCTCGCGCGCCACCGCCCTGGACTTCCTGGTGATCGTGACCGTGGTGGTGGCGGCGGAGACGGTGGGCCTGATCGCGGCCTCGGCGGTGGGCATCGGGCTGGCCATCCTGCTGTTCGTGGGACAGAAGATGGGAGGCTCGCCGGTGCGCCGCAAGGCCTACGGCAACCACATGTTCTCCAAGCAGATGCGCCTGCCCGAGGAGATGGAGATCCTGGAGCGCCGCGGCGATCGCACCGTCATCTGCGAATTGCAGGGCAGCCTGTTCTTCGGTACCGCCGACCAGCTCTACTCGGAACTGGAGCCGGAGGTGAAGACGCGCACGTACGTGATCCTGGACATGCGGCGGGTGCAGTCGGTGGACTTCACCGCCGCCCACCTGCTGGAACAGCTCGAGGACATGCTCTCGGAGCGCAAGGGCTTCCTCATCTTCAGCCGGGTGCCGGCCAACGTGCCCAGCGGGCAGGACATGCAGCGCTACTTCGACGTGATGGGCCTGGCGCGCTCGGAGCGGCACGTGCGCACCTTCGCCGAACTGGACGACGCGCTGGAGTGGGTGGAGAACCGCATCCTGGGGGAGGAGCAGGTGGAGCGTGCCGAGGTGGCGCCGCTGGAGCTGCGCGAGATCGCCATTTTCCAGGGGCGCAAGGAAGAGACGCTGGCGGCGCTCCAGTCGGCCATGGAGCAGCGCAGCTTCCAGGCCGGAGAGCGCATCTTCAGCCTGGGCGACACGAACGACGTGCTCTTCCTCATCCGCAGCGGCTCCGTGCGTGTGGTCCTGCCGCTGAGCGGGCAGCGCAGCTACCACCTGGCCACCTTCGGGCGCGGCGACTTCTTTGGCGAGATCGCGTTCCTGGACGGCAAGCCGCGCTCGGCCGACGCGGTGGCTTCCACCGACGTCGAACTCTACGCTCTGTCGCGCGCGCGCTTCGACGCCCTCTCGGAAGAACACCGGCACTTGGCCATGAACCTGATGGAAGGCCTGGCCCGCGTGATCGCGTACCGCATGCGTCATGCCGACCGCGAGCTGCGCGCGCTGGAAGAGGACTGAGGCGCGGAGCCTTAACCCTGGGCAACGGCGCCGAGCAGGGCGAAGAATTCCGGGAAGGAGATGCGGGCGGCGTCGGCGCCGCGGATGAGAGTGTCGCCTTGGGCGCGCAGGGCGGCCACGGCGAAGGCCATGGCGATGCGATGGTCGCCGGCGGAGTCCACCTCGGCGCCGCGCAGCGGCTGCGAGCCGGGCACGCGCAGGCCGTCGGGCCGTTCTTCCACCTGGGCGCCCATGGCGCGCAGGTTCCGGGCGACCGCGGCGATGCGGTCGGACTCCTTGACGCGCAATTCGGCGGCGTCGCAGATCTCGATGCCGTCTTTCGTATAAGGCGCGATGGCGGCCAGCACCGGCAATTCGTCGATGAGCGCGGCCGACTGCGCGCCCGCGATGGTGGCGCCCTTCAGCGCCCCCGCCTCCACCTTGACCGTGCCCACCAATTCACCGTGGCGCTCTTCCAGGTTGATGACGGCGACGCGCGCGCCCAGCGCAGCCAGCACGTCGAGCAGCGCGGCGCGGGTGGGGTTCATGCCCAGGGCGTCGATCACCAGGTTGGAGTCGGGAAAGAGGGCGGCGGCGCAGAGGAAGAAGGCGGCGGAAGAGATGTCGCCGGGGACGCGGGCGGTGATGGCGCGCAGCCTCTGCCCGCCGCGGATAGAGGCGCGGCGGCGGAGGCGCGTGACTTCGGCGCCAAAGGCGCGCAAGGCCAATTCGCCGTGGTCGCGGGTGCGGAGCGGCTCTTCCACCGCGGTCTCGCCCGCGGCCAAGAGCCCGGCGAAGAGCACCGCGGTCTTCACCTGGGCGCTGGGGAGGGGCAGGATGTAATCAATGGCACGCAGGCGCGCTCCGGCGATGCGCAGAGGCGGAAGGTCGTTGGGGCCGCAGGTGATGGTTGCGCCCATCTTCCTTAGAGGCTCGGCCACGCGCGCCATGGGGCGGCGGGAGAGCGAGGCGTCGCCGACCAGCTCGCTCGAGAAGCTTTGTCCGGCGAGGATGCCGGCCAGCAGGCGCATGGTGGAGCCGGAGTTGCCGCAGTCGAGGGGGCGCGCGGGCGGCTGCAATGTGCGGCCTTCGATGTCTACGACGCCTTCGGCGCCGCGGGTGACGCGCGCGCCCAGCGCCTCCATGCAGGCCAGGGTGGAGGCGCAGTCGGCGCCGGTGGAGAAGTTCTCGAGGTGGGTGGTGCCTTCGGCCAGCGCGGCCAGCATGGCATAGCGATGGGAGATGGACTTGTCGCCGGGCAGGCGCAGCGAGCCCAGCACGTTCTGTGCCGGGCGGACGACGACGCTCGAGGGATCGGCCATGGCGGAGGCCGCTGCCGCGCTACTTGCGGGCCGCGGCCGCGGCGCTGACTTCCTTCATCATCTCCGCCGGCACTTCCTTCAGGGTGACGTGGAAGACGAACATGGGCGTAGGCTCGCCGCGCCCCCAGCGCGCGACTTCCCAGTGGGCGCGCAAAGACTTGATCGCGGGCTGCGCGGTCAGGTCCACCAGCAGCGGGGTCTCGCCGCGGTAGAAAAGCTGGGGAAAGGCGGCCAGGGACTTCTGCCCCCAATTCTGGCCGTCGGCCGAGCCCCAGAGGCTGACGTCGAGCGACTCCTGCTCGATGATGTCGGTGATGGCGAGGGTAGCGAGGAAGACGCGGCCCTTGGCAGCGCTGAGGTCCACCGCCGCACCGTCGCCCTTGGCGGTGACCCGGGTCTTCTCGGGAACGAGATAGGCTTCCAACATGGCCTAGCGATTCTACCAGCGCGGCAGAGAATCGAGGAAGGCGAGCAGGGCGGCGGCGGTGGCCTCCGGCTGCTCGAAGGGGACGAAGTGGCCGGCGCGGGGGATGGCTTTCAACTGCGAACCGGGGATGCCCTGGAGGATGACCTCGGCGTCGGCGCGCGGGGTGAGTGTGTCCTCGTCCCCGACCAGCACCAGCGTGGGAACGGTGATGGTGGCGAGCGTGGGGATGGAGTCGGGGCGGGCGGCCATGCCCTGCTGCACCGCGGCGATACGCTCGGTCAGCATCCTGGCCATCATCTTGCGCGCCTGCTCCACCAGGTCGGGACGCTCGCGCCGCGTGGTCTCGCCCAGCAGCTTGGGAAGCAGCGCCTCGAAGAAGGGCTCGGGGCCGTTCTGCAGGACGTCCTCGGCGGACTTGAGGCGGGCGGCGCGGGCCTCTTCACTGTCAGCCGAAGCGCGGGTATCGCAGAAGATGAGGGCGTGCACGCGCTCGGGAAACCGCCGCCAGAACTCGAAGAGGACGTAGCCGCCGATGGAGACCCCGGCGAAGACGGCCTTGCCCACCGCCGCCTGCTCGCAGACGCGGTTGAGGTCCTGGGCATGGCGGGCCATGAGGGCGGGGCCGACGCCGGCCTCGGAGTCGCCGTGGGCGCGCAGGTCGGGCAGGATGCAGCGATACCTCGCGGCCAGACGCTCGGCCACCGGCGCCCAGATCTCGTGGTTGGCGGGAAAGGGATGGAGGAGCACAACCGGGGGCCCCTCGCCCTGGACTTCAAAGAAGATCTTGGCGTCTTCGCTGGTGACTTGCATGAGGGGGGATAGTGTAGCGCGAGTCGCGCGCGGCCGGAACTTCAAAGCAGCCACGGATGCGCACGGATGGTCACGGATCGGCTCTCAGGAGGCTTGCGTCCGTGAGCCTCCGTATCCATCCGTGGCTTGACGTGAAGTCACGGCGCCGGGTGAGTGGGGTGGGCATCGGCGGGCGCGGCCACCGTGACCACCTTCGGCTCCTCCGGCATGATGATCCAGGCGATGATGTAAGCCAGGATACCGCCGCCGGCAAAGAAGACCACCAGCACCCACATCAGGCGGATCAGGGCCACGTCGATGTCGAAGTACTCGGCGAAGCCGCGGCAGACGCCGGCGATCCAGCGGCCCTCGCGCGGGCGCACCAGGCGGCGGCGCGCCACCACCGCGCCCACCCGCTTGCCGCAGTAGGCGCACAAGTTAGCGTCGTCCTGGATGACCTTGCCACAGTAATTGCAGTACATGGCGATCCCCCTAGTGAGGAATACGCAAGCGGAGGAAGGAAGTTCCCTCTTCCGCGATTATGGCATACGGAAGGGTTGCTTGAGGTGCTTGCGGGCAAGGTCCGCCTCGGGAGTGGCGCCGTTCTGGGCGATGACCTCGCGATACCTGGCCAGGGCCTGGTCGCGCTGCCCCAGCACGTCGTCCATCTCGGCGGTGGCCAGCACGGCCCTCTGGCGCAGCTCGGGATCGCGGTGGGGATACTGGTTGACGCTCTCGTAGGCGTCGCGAGCCTCCGGGAAGTGATGCTGGCCGCGCAGCGCCTCGCCCAGACCGAAGGCGGCCAGCTCCAGGTGGGGATCGGCGAAGTAGCCCTGCTTCCCTTCCTGCAGGATGCGGCCGTAGGCGGCGATGGCCTCCGGGCCGTGGCCGGCGGCGTTGAGCAGGTTGGCTTCCTCGAGCTGGAAGAGGAAGTTCTTGGGATGGGCGGCGAGGAGGCCGCGCACCCGCTGTAAGGCCTCGTCGTAGCGCTGTTCGCGGCGGTAGAAGAGGCCGAGGATGACGTTGGCGTCCACCGCGGTTTCGCCGCCGGCGGCGGCGGCCTCCTGCAATTGCTGCAGGCCCTTCTGCCGGCTGCCGCTCACCCCCACCACCGCCGCCGCCACCTTGATCACCCAGGGCAGCCCCGCGATGACGTAGTTGTGCGTGCCCACCAGGGTCTTGGCGTCGGAGTAGTTGGGATCGAGCTGCAGCACGCGCTCCTGGTCGTGGCGGGCGGCCAGAGCACTGCGCAGCGCCGAGTACCAGGCCTTATCCACCAGGCCGATGTAGGTGGCGCGCAAGCCCAGGGTGGTGCCGCGGGCATAGAGCGTGTCCACATCGTTGGGATTCACCTTCAGCCGCTCCTGCTCGAGCTGCAGGGCGCGCTGGGTGAGTTCCTGGATGCGCTGCTTCACCGCCGGATCCACGGGATAGGTCTTCTTGTTGATGAAGGAGTTGTTGGCGTAGAGGCTGGTGTCGAGGGCCCCGGTGCGGTAGAGCTCGCGGAACATCAGGGCGTTGATGAGGTGGTTGACGGCGAAAGGGTCCTGGGGATGTTGCTGGAGGGCGCGCTCGAACTCCTTCACCGCCTGGTCGTACTCCAGGTTGTAGTAGTGATCGAAAGCGGTGCGGGTGAGGGGGTCGGACTTCATGGTGGCGGTGATGGGCGGGAGCGCCGCCGAGGCATCCTGCTGCGCAGCCAGGTGCGGGGCGCGCGACAGCAGGGCGAGGAAGAACAGGCAGGCGCAGGGGAGGAGTACGGAGCGAAATCGCATGGGGAAGGTCGAGTGTACCCGATTGGCAGCGTCCCCCGCTATTCCGGGCCTGCACGCCGCCTGAGGCGGCTAGTGCTTGGGCTCGACCGCGTCCGCGGCCGGCCGCGGCTGCTCGTCCATGCGGAAGAGATGGTGCACGGGTCCGGAACCTTTGCCCAGGGGATAGGCGCGGGCGATGGCCTTGGTGACGTAGGCCTTGGCCAGCACCGCCGCATCCTGGAGCTGCTTGCCTTGAGCAAGGTTGACGGCCAGAGCAGTGGCGAAGGCGCAGCCGGTGCCGTGGGTGGAGGTGGAGCGCAGGCGGTCGGAGCCGAACTCGATCTGCTCCGGGGGCGTACCGTTGGAAGCGGCCACGCTGACCAGGTCCACGGCCTTCTCCAGGTGCCCGCCGGTGACAATGACCTGGCGCGCGCCCAGCTTGTGCAGCTTGGCGGCGGCGGCGTGCATCTCCTCCAGGTTGGTGACCTTCATGCCGGCGAGCGCGCCCGCCTCCTCGATGTTGGGGGTGATCACGCTCACCAGGGGCAGCAGTTGCTTCTGCATGCGCTCGATGCCCGCCTTGTCGAGCAGGGGGCTGCCGCTGGTGGAGCGCAGGACCGGATCGAGCACCACGTGGGGGATCTTGGCGGCCTGCAGGAAGTCCACGACTGCCGCGACCACTTCGTCGGAAGCCAGCATGCCGATGCGCACGGCGGCGATGGGCATGTCGGCGGCCAGCTCGCGCAGGGTGTCGCGCACCAGCTTGGCCGGCACAGGCTCCACCCGGCGCACGCCGGTGGTGGACTGCACCGTGAGCGCGGTGATGCAGGCCACGCCGTAGCAACCGTGGGCGGCGATGGTCTTGATGTCGGCGGTGGTACCGGCCCCGGAGGTAGGATCGAAGCCGGCGATGCTGAGGATGACGGGCGGCGTCTGGTTCATGCTAGGACGCAAATCTAACCCAAACCGCCGCCCCTGCAAACCCTCAATCAGAACTTTTTTTGCGCGCGGTGCGGCCAGGGAGTCAGGCGTCGAGTCTTACACTTCTGTGCCTCAGGATCGGGCGAGGTCTTCCCAGGAACCGGGCCGGACCGCCGTCTACCGAGCAGCGCTGGCGCCCCGCCCGCGACCCGGGCAGAAGGGCGCCTGCCACCCAGCCGCCAGGAACGGCGGCGTTACTTCTGCTGCCCCTCTGGTTCGAGAGGGAGGAGTTGGGCAGCAGCCCGGGATGGATAGGTGACGGCCAGCCGTGGCACCCGCCGGAGCTGGAGTCCATGCCGCCACCCGAAAGGAGGGTGCGGTAGCTCGGCGGCGCCCCAGGATGGGTCGGCCGAAGGCCGCTCCCAGAGCGGCAATCAGCCCCGACCCCGGGGCCCCTGCGGAAGTAGGTGGTGCGGCAAATCTGCAACGGAGTCGCGCTGCCTGGGATTGACTTTTCCCGTTTGTTTTCTTAGAATTATCTGACTTTTTGAAGGGGTAGGAGGAGCACGAGAATTACGAAAAGACGAGGTGTTTGAATGCGACGAGTACTAGCTCACCTGATGGTGGCTATTTGTCTGGTCACGACCATGGGGGCGGCACCCGGCACAGGAAGCGCCAAGCCTAAGAACAAGAAGCCTCCAATAGCCACTCCACAATCCGATCCCAAGCCCTACCAGACGGGTAGGGCCTCTTGGTACGGCAAGCAGTTCGACGGCCGCACCACCGCCAGCGGCGAGCCTTACGACATGTTCCAGCTCACCGCGGCTCACCGGCAACTCCCACTAGGGACGTGGGTTAAGGTCACCAACCTGAGAAACGGCAGGTGGGTCATCGTGCGGATCAATGACCGCGGGCCGGTGCCGGAATCCCGCATCATCGACCTCTCCTACGGGGCCGCCCAACTGCTCGATCTGCGGGCCCGGGGGGTGGAGAGGGTCCGCCTGGACATCGTCACCCCGGAGGTGGTGGCGATGGCGACTGATCTGACGGGACAACAATAGGAAAAACAGCTACACTGGCCCTTGATGGCCGAGAACCGCGACCGCCTGATCGTGGCCCTGGACGTGGAAAAAGCGCTCCTGGCGCGGGAAATCGTGGCCAAAGTGGGGGCCTCCGCCTCAACGTACAAGGTTGGTAAACAGCTCTTCACGGCCGAGGGGCCGCAGGTCGTCCGCGACCTGGTGGCCTCCGGCCGTAAGGTTTTTCTGGACCTGAAGTACCACGATATTCCAAATACTGTAGGCAAGGCCGTGGCGGAGGCCTGCGCCCTGGGTGTCAGCATGCTGACGGTCCACGGCGCCGGGGGCTCCAAGATGCTGCGGGCGGCGGTGGAGGCGGCGGCCTCGAGCCCCGGCAAACCCCTCATCCTGGCCGTCACCGTGCTGACCAGCTTCTCCGATGAGGACCTGAGGGAGGTCGGGTTCCCTACCACCGTCCTGGAGCAGGCGCAGAAGATGGGCCGGCTGGCCCAGACCTGCGGCTGTGGCGGGGTGGTGACCTCGCCTCGGGAGGCCCGGGCGCTGCGGCAGCTCTTGGGACCGGGCATGGCGATCGTGACCCCGGGGGTGCGCCCGGCAGGGGCCGACCAGGGAGATCAGACTCGGGTGGCCACCCCGGCTCAGGCCATCGCCGCCGGCGCCAGCCATATTGTGGTGGGACGACCCATCACCGCGGCGCCGGATCCGGCGGCGGCAGCCAGGGCCATCCTGGAAGAGATCGGCGGCTAGCCCCGGTGGTAGTCAGTAATCGGGAGTTAGGAGTTAGCGGGTTCCCGCTGGCCACTGACCACTAGCCACGATCCACGGCTTCTAGAGCTTCTCGTAGAACTCGCAGACGGAGCAGGAGATGAACATGCCCCCGGGCACGCCGCGCTCGCGGTCCTTCACCCGCTTGACGATGCGGGCGGGCTTGCCGCACTTGGGGCAGTCATGGCTCTTGGAGGTGTCCATCAGCTTTTTGCGGTCTGCGGTCTTTGCGATCTTCATGCCTCGCTCCTGACAGGAATCTCCCCGCCCTGGGGAGCCGCCTGGGAATGTCGGGAGTAAGAATTCCGGGAAGGATTGCTACTCGCCGTTTCGTCCTCGATTGTACACGAAGGCGGTGGCCGGTTCCCAGTTCCCGGTTCCCGGTTTGGCAGGCAAGCTGCGGCGTGTGAGAATCGAAAGGACCCGATGAAACGCGCACAGGTACTCCTCACCTTCTTCCTGCTGGCGGCGCCGCTGGCCGCGGCGCAGCAGAAGCTCATCGCCCTGACCTTCGACGACGGCCCGCGGCCCTACGTGCTGCTGGGGATCCAGCTGCCGCCCGACAAGGTCTCGCCCAGCCTGCTCGCCCTGCTGGACAAGAACCACGTCAGGGCGACCTTTTTCGTGGTGGGCTGGCGGCTGACCAAGAACTCCCAGGGCGCGCGCGAGGAGCCCAAGCTGGGGATCACCTGCCTGGCCGCCGCCAAGGAGGTGGTGAAGCGCGGGCACGAGCTCGAGAACCACACCTTCAGCCACCTCAACCTGGAGAAGCAGGAGCGGCGCGAGGGCTTGACCTGGGTGCTGGAGGACGTCGACAAGGAATCGAAGCTGCTCCAGGCGCTGACCGGCAAGAAGCCGCGTTTCCTGCGGCCGCCCGACTGGCTGCTGAGCGCGGACGCGCGCAAGCACCTTGAATCCCGCGGCTACCAGGTGATGACCATCACCGCGGAGGCGCCGCCGGCGCTGCGCGACGTGAACACCCTCGACTACCAGTGCGCCGGCGAGCATCCCCAGCACTGTCCGCGGCCCTCGCTGGCGGATTCGGTGGAGCGCACCATCACAGAGCGCGAGAAGCGCGGCCTCACCACTCACATCTTGGCCTTCCACGAACTGTCCTCGACGGTGAGGACACTGGAGACGCTGATCCCGGAGCTGCAGGCCCGCGGCTACCGCTTCGTCACCCTGAGCGAGTACATGCAGGCAGTGAAGCATTGAGTCGCTTGATCCTCCGGAAGAGCCCACCACAAAGGACACCAAGGGCACACGAAGGACGCAAAGGAAACCCGTTCCTTCATTGACCCGAGAATCCGATCGCTCCGTTTGACCCTCCCAGGGGCCTCTGTTAGCTTTAGGAGTTTTCCTGCCCAGCCATCTCATAGAAGCGAGAGACGATCATGGCCCTCAAGTTCCGCGGCGTCGATTTCATCGACTTCGATACCCTGCTCAGCGACGACGAACGCCTGGTGCGCGACAACACCCGCAAGTTCATCGAAGAGAACCTCATTCCAGTCATCGAGCAGTGCAACCGCGAAGGCCGCTTCCCGCGCGAATTGGTGAAGCCGATGGGCGGGCTGGGCTTCTTCGGGGCCAACCTGAAGGGCTACGGCTGCGCCGAGATGTCGAACGTGGAGTACGGCCTGGTGATGCAGGAGCTGGAGCGCGGCGACAGCGGCGTGCGTTCCTTCGTGAGCGTGCAGTCGGCGCTGGTCATGTATCCCATCTATGCGTTCGGAAGCGAGGAGCAGAAGCAGCAGTGGCTGCCCGGGCTGCAGAAGGGCGAGAAGATCGGGTGCTTCGGCTTGACCGAGCCCGACTTCGGCTCCAATCCCGGGGGGATGCGCACCCGCGCCAAGAAAGTGGGCAACGAATACGTGCTCAGCGGCGAAAAGATGTGGATCACCTCCGGCTCCATCGCCGATGTGGCCGTGGTGTGGGCCAAGAACGAGGACGAGGGCGGCAAGATCCGCGGCTTCCTGGTGGAGACCAGCCGCCCCGGCTTCAAGGCCGCCGACGTGCACGGCAAGTGGTCGCTGCGGGCGAGCGTGACCTCCAGCCTTTCCCTGCAGGACGTGCGCGTGCCGGCGTCGAACCTGCTGCCCAAGTCCGACGGGCTGAAGTCGCCGCTGATGTGCTTGAACCAGGCGCGCTACGGCATCGCCTGGGGCGCGGTGGGCGCGGCCATGGCCTGCTACGACTGCGCCCTGCAGTACGCGCTCTTCCGCAAGCAGTTCCGCGACCAGCCCATCGCCTCCCACCAACTGGTGCAGGAGAAGCTGGCGTGGATGATCTCGGAGATCACCAAGGCACAGCTCCTAGTCCTGCAGGTGGGGCGGCTGAAGGACAAGAACAAGGTGCAGCACCAGCAGATCTCCATGGCCAAGCGCAACAACGTGTGGATGGCGCTGGAGTGCGCCCGGCTGGCGCGCGACATCCTGGGAGCCAACGGCATCGCCGATGAGTACCCCATCTTCCGCCACATGGCAAACCTGGAGTCGGTGAAGACTTACGAGGGCACGCACGACATCCACGCCCTGATCATCGGGGCGGCGGTCACGGGGATTGACGCATTCTGACTACGGGACGGCCGGAGAGATGTGGTAAGTTACGGCCTATGAGCAAGGTGGACAAAGTCGAGCGGGAAGTCCAGGCGTTCACTGCAGAAGAGCTGGCTGCGTTTCGCGAGTGGTTTGCCGCCTTTGATGCGGAGGCCTGGGACCGCCAGTTCGAGGCGGACGCCGAGGCCGGCAAGCTCGACGCCCTCGCCGACCGCGCTCTGCGCGAGCACGCGGCGGGCAAATCCAGCAAGCTGTGACCCACCACGCCACCCCGGACTTTTGGGTCTGTTACCGCGCTCTGCCCGCGCCGGTTCGCGAACTTGCCGACAAGTCCTTCCGCCTGTTGAAGGACGATCCCAAGCATCCCTCGCTTCACTTCAAGAAGGTCGGCCGCTTCCGCTCCGTGCGGGTCGGGCTTCACCACCGGGCGCTTGCGGTCGAGTCCGTCGATGGACTCCTCTGGTTTTGGGTCGGTACGCACGCCGAGTACGATGCGCTGGTACGGTCGAAACCGAGATAGCAAGGGCGTGGCGGCTATTGACGGTCTGCAATCTCAAGGAGCATGATGCGCGATGCTTCTGGAGGCACTCTCTAGCGGGAGGCGGTCATGGCAACACCAGTGACGAACCGGGACGCCAAGGCGCTGGCCAAGAGTTTCGGCCAGAATATGGAGTCCGACCTGGCGCTGGAGTTCCTGCGGGTGGTGGAGAACGCCGCCATCGCCGCCGCCAAGACCATGGGCCAGGGCGAGCGCAAGTTCGCCGACCACGTGGCGGTGGAGGCCATGCGCAAGACCATGGACACCGTGCCCATGCGCGGCACCATCGTCATCGGCGAAGGCGAGCGCGACGAGGCCCCCATGCTCTACATCGGCGAAAAGGTCGGCGCCGAGTTCCCCGACGGCACCCAGGTCCCGGAGATCGATATCGCCGTGGACCCGCTGGAGGGCACCAACCTGTGCGCCACCGGCTCGCCCGGCTCCATCGCGGTGCTGGCCGCCTCGGAGAAGGGCGGTCTGCTGCACGCTCCCGACTGCTACATGGAGAAGATCGTGGTCGGCCCCTCGTGCAAGGGCGAGGTGGACCTGGATGCGCCCGTGGCCCACAACCTGAAGCGCATCGCCAAGGCGCTGGGCCGCGACGTGGAGGACCTGGTGGTGGTGATCCTGGACCGGCCACGGCACGAGAAGCTGATCGCCGAGGTCCGCGCCGCGGGCGCGCGCATCAAGCTCATCAGCGACGGCGACCTCTCGCCCGGCATCGCCGCCGCCGTGATCGGCACCGGGGTGCACGCGGTCATGGGAACCGGAGGAGCGCCCGAGGGCGTGCTCACGGCCGCCGCCGTCCGCTGCCTGAACGG
>DASPRL010000052.1 GCA_035624475.1 Terriglobales bacterium | reverse complement strand
GCGGGCTGGTCGGAGCCGGAGGAGCCCTCGTTCTTGCCGCGCTTCATCAAGGTGGGGCCAGGCTTGCCCACTTGCAGGTGGCGGCGGGCGCTGAGCGCCGCCAGCCGCGCCTTGACCTCCTGGAACTCGCTGGTGTCCACCAGGTACTGGTCGCGCGCCGGCAGCATGGTGAGGATCTCCTTCTCCGCGCGCTGGATGCGGTCCTCGTTCATGGGATGGGTGCTGAAGGCCTTGGCCAACAACGAGTGCTTCTGCTTTTTTTCCGCGTCCAGCTTCTCGAAGAAGTCCACCAGCGCCGAGGGATCGTAGCCGGCCGCGTAGTCGTACTCGATGCCCAGCAGGTCGGCCTCGCGCTCCATGTCGCGGCTGAACTTGAGGAAGCTCATGGGCACCAGGATGGCCGCCGCCTGGCGCACCGCGAAGCCCGCCGGCCCGCCCAGGAAGATCAGCGGGATGGAGACCAGGTTCCAGATCTCCACCTTGGTGGCGGTCTTCGTGGCATGGCGGGCGGCCACGTGCGCGATCTCGTGCGACATCACCCCCGCCAGTTCGGCCTCGTTGTCGGCGGCCAGGATCAATCCCGAGTTCACGTAGAAGAAGCCGCCCGGCAGGGCGAAAGCGTTGATCTCGTCGTTGTCGATCACCTTGATGGTGAAAGGGACCTTGGCGTCGGAGTTGCGCACCAGGTTCTGCCCGATGCGGTTGATGTACTCGGTCACCACCGGGTCGGTCACCAGCACCGAGGCCGCCTCCACCTCGTGGGAGAGGTCGCGGCCCATGGCAATCTCCCGGTCCAGCGAGTAGAAGTTCACCCCCTTGCCGATGCCGCGGTCGCCGATGTGGGAGACGTCATACTTCTCCGGCACCTTGCTCAGGTTGGCGCCCACGTTGGGAACGGCGGTGGCCGGCACCGCCTCCGGCGCCGGCGGGATCACCTCCAGGCTGACCATCTCCTCCGGGACTTGCGGCAGGTTGTTGGGAGAGAAGCTGGGCGCCAGCGGCGAGGGCGCTTGCGGCAGGGGTACGGAGTGGTTGACGCTGGCGGTATCGGGGACGGCCGCGCTCACCGGCCCGGCCTGCGCCCACAGCGGGAAGCAGCTCAGCAGCAGGATCAGCAGGCTCGCCCCCGCAAGCCACCGCAGAAGGCCGGTGTTTCTCTCCGCTTCGGCTTTCGGTAGACCCACTTGGCTCACCGTTCGCCTGTCTGGCTCGACCCAGGCTCGCCCGACCGTTCGCTGGCCCCATCCTGCCGCGGCAGGCCTGCCCAACCTGGCCGGCTGCCGACGCCGTTATTCTAATCCCGCTGCGGCTGTGGATTCTGTGAAAAGAGGATGACCAGCTTCCGCCAGCCCGCCCTCCTCCACGCCCCCGCCCTTATCCGGGCCGGTTCCGCTCAGGCGGGGTTGACAAAGGGGGAGGCGGGGCTCTAGACTGGCACTCTCAAGGTGAGAGTGCTAAGGCCGTAAGTATCTGTAGGGCAATATCTTATAAAGGACAGAAAGGAGCACCAGCATGGCTACGAAACTGACTCCCCTGCACGACCGCATCCTGATCCGGCGGGTGGAGGAGCAAGAGACGGTCCGCGGCGGCATCATCATCCCCGACTCGGCCAAAGAGAAGCCGCAGGAGGGCGAGGTCATCGCCGTGGGCAAGGGCAAGATCAGCGAGGAAGGCAAGGTCCGGCCCCTGGACGTGAAAGAGGGCGACCGCATCCTCTTCGGCAAGTACTCCGGCGCCGAGATCAAGATCGACGGCGAAGAGTACATCATCATGCGCGAGGAAGAGGTGCTGGGCATCCTGCACGGCGCCGCCAAGTCCAAGGAGCACGCCGGAGCGCGCAAATAAGGATGCGGCCTGCGGCCGCGTCGAGGTCCTTCGCTCCCGCGCCAAAAGAGGAAGTCCGGCGCGGGTCGCTCAGGATGACACCTGAGAAAACAAGTTTCGACTAAGGAGAGAGTGACATGGCAAAGCAAATCGTACACGGGGAGCAATCGCGGCAAGCGATCCTGCGCGGCGTCAACGTCCTGGCGGACGCGGTCGCCGTCACCCTGGGTCCCAAGGGCCGCAACGTGGTCATCGAGAAGAAGTTCGGCTCGCCCTCCATCACCAAGGACGGCGTCACCGTGGCCAAGGAGATCGAGCTGAAAGAACCCATCGAGAACATGGGCGCGCAGATGGTGCGCGAAGTCGCCAGCAAGACCTCGGACGTGGCCGGCGACGGCACCACCACCGCCACCGTGCTGGCGCAGGCCATCTTCCGCGAAGGCGCGAAGCTGGTGGCCGCCGGCGTCAATCCCATGGCCCTGAAGCGCGGCATCGAGAAGGCGGTCACCACCGTCTGCGGCTCGCTCGACAAGGACGGCGAGCGCATCAAGGGCGCGCTCGACAAGTACTCCGTCGACGTGGCCGGCGACATGAAGAAGATCGCCGAGGTGGGCACCATCTCCGCCAACAACGACGAGACCATCGGCAAGATCATCGCCGAGGCCATGAAGAAAGTCGGCAAGGACGGCGTCATCACCGTGGAAGAGTCCAAGACCATGGAGACCCAGCTGGAAGTGGTCGAGGGCATGCAGTTCGACCGCGGCTACCTTTCCCCCTACTTCGTCACCGACCCTGAGCGCATGGAAGCCGCGCTCGAGGACTGCTACATCCTGATCTACGAGAAGAAGATCTCCTCCATGAAGGACCTGCTGCCGCTGCTGGAGCAGATCGCCAACGCCCACAAGCCGCTGCTCATCGTGGCCGAGGACGTGGAGGGCGAGGCCCTGGCCACCCTGGTGGTCAACAAACTGCGCGGCACGCTGCAGGCCATCGCCGTCAAGGCGCCCGGCTTCGGCGACCGCCGCAAGGCCATGCTGCAGGACATCGCCATCCTGACCGGCGGCAAGGCCATCACCGAGGACCTGGGACTGAAGCTCGAGAACGTGCAGATCGCCGACCTGGGCCGCGCCAAGAAGATCACGGTGGACAAGGACAACACCACCATCGTGGAGGGCAAGGGCAAGTCCGGCGAGATCGAGGGACGGGTGAAGGAGATCCGCACCCAGATCGAGAAGACCACCTCGGACTACGACCGCGAGAAGCTGCAGGAGCGGTTGGCCAAGCTGGTGGGCGGCGTGGCCGTGATCAAGGTGGGAGCGGCGACCGAGACCGAGATGAAGGAGAAGAAGGCCCGGGTCGAGGACGCCATGCACGCCACCCGCGCCGCGGTCGAGGAAGGCATCGTGCCGGGGGGCGGCGTGGCCCTGGTGCGCTGCATCCCCGCGGTGGAGGAGCTGGCCAAGAAGCTGGAAGGGGATGAGCGCGTGGGCGCGGAGATCGTGAAGCGGTCTTTGGAGGAGCCCCTGCGCCGCATCGTCGAGAACGCCGGCGAGGAAGGGGCGGTGGTCCTCGGGAAAGTGCGCGAGGACAAGAACCCCAACTTCGGCTACAACGCCCAGTCGAACGAGTTCGAGGACCTGGTGAAGGCCGGGGTGATCGACCCCACCAAGGTCACGCGGACGGCGCTGCAGAACGCCGGCAGCATCGCGGCCCTGATGGTGACCACCGAAGCCCTGGTCTCCGAGATCCCGGAGAAGAAGGAAGCTCCGGCGATGCCCGGCGGGCACGGCGGGATGGGGGACATGTACTAGACGGCGGAGCCGTTTAGTACGGCACTCAGCCGTCAGCGGCCAGCAATCAGGCAAGACGGAAAAGCCCCGCGGCAACGTGGGGCTTTTCTTTTCCACGAAATCAACCGCCGAGGCGTGCCAGATTAAGGCGCAAAGGACAGCAGATGGGCGGAATGGGCGGAGAAGTACGCGGTAAGACCAAGATCGAGGTCTATAAGAAATTCCGCGCTAGCGTAGACCGTAAGCACATTGAGGAAGCCACTGGACTGTACATGGACGCTGGCAACGGGACCAAACCTGAGCTCTACCGGAGCATGCGGAGGGACCCGGCGACGGGAGAGTGGGTTTTGTACTATCATTTTGGCAAGTAGGAGGTGATGAGAATTGAAAGCAATTCTGCTCCTCCTGCGATGCCATGAGGCTCTCGGAGCAGTTGCCTTCGGGGAGCAGAAGTCTGAGTAGCTATTAGCAACAGCCATTAGGGCCAAGGATCGCTGTCAGATCGCTGGAAATCGTAACGGTCCGGGTCGTGATTTCTGACGATCTGAGGGGAACAAAAACCGGAAGCCCCACTGGGAAACCAGGTGCGACACGCGCCCCCGGCTTATGTGCTAGTCCTGAAACCTCCGTTTAGCGAGAGGGGAGGGCGTGGCATCAATTCCCGAACGTGCGAGCTGAGCAGCGCCCGGACGCTGCTCGCTGGCCGTCCGTCTCACCTCCCGGTATGATGGCGGGGCCCGCCACGGAACCGCCCGTGGTCATTCGATAAGGAGTTTGTCGGCGAGTTTCTCCCGGACGTACTTGGAGCCGAGGTCGGTGAGCCGATACTTCCGCGAGAGTAGCTGGACAATCTGCCTCACTTCTGAACTCTCCAGGGCGGGTGGCCCACCCTTGCTACTCAAATGCACGGTCTAGAATCTGCCTTCTCTGATCCCCGCCGCTACCTCATCAGCTACGGAGTAGCGCCGATGTGGCTGCTGTTCGAAGCGCCCCTGTAGGCCGTACGCGTTGACCTCAAGCGGGATCGCTGCGTAACTGCCTCCGTCCAGAAAGCCGCGGACATACAATTCCGCAAAACGCTGGATACCCAGTTGGCGGTATTGCTCAACGTGTACCAGCTCATGGAATAACGTCCTGTCCTCCAGTACTCCGTGGGAGACAACAACGTCAGAGAAAGTGATTGCAGCCATCGAACTGAAATCAGGAAGGTTCGTGAACCCCATATGGATCAGCATGGGATAGAAATCTGGGTTCTGAACCCGGGCACCGTTAAGGACAACCACCCTTGCCGCAGCCAGGACTTCCGGCAAGAAGAAGCCATTCATCGGTACGCTC
Source organism: Terriglobales bacterium (assembly GCA_035624475.1). Taxonomy (NCBI): domain Bacteria; kingdom Pseudomonadati; phylum Acidobacteriota; class Terriglobia; order Terriglobales; species Terriglobales bacterium. The sequence goes on along the minus strand of DASPRL010000052.1, from coordinate 4,050 downwards.
TGTGCACGGGTCAAAGGCTGCGACTCAGGGAGATAACCTTCGCGCTGAGCCGCAATATATCCCGCAACCCGCCCAGATACCTCAAGGATCTGCTGAGGACTGAGCTTCGGAGTAGCCATTCGATTCTCCACAACCCGGGGTTCTTCCGTGCAGCATCGGAACCTAATCCGATCGCATGGGGTTTGTCAAAGGCATAAGTCTACTCCATGTTGTAGATTCAGAACAGGCGGGTGGCCCACCCTTGACCCAACCCAAATCTCGAGGGTGCCCCACCCTTTGAGCTTTGGCAAAGGGTGGGATGCGGGGGGTGGCCCATGCAACCGGTCACTTGGGCTGGCTCTGTGGCTCGGCCTCAAGCTTAGCGTTGATGTGGACATCGCCACCCAAGGCACGAAGGTGACGCTTCCAGGAGAGGTACCCGGTCTTGGATATCTCCAGGTCGTGCTCACCGGCAGGGACAGAGACCGTGGAGGGCGTGTTCCCCACGAAGGCGCCATCGACCTGGATGTCGGCAGCGTCGGGGTCGGACGTGATTTGGAGTTGAGCAGCTGCAACTGGAGCAGCGGTCGCTACTGTCGCAGGGCTCTTTGCGACTGGGTCGAACTTAGAATGGTCGAGCGGCATAGCTCCGTTGATGTAGGCCGTGATCTCGGTTCCCTTGGGGATGGTGATGTCCTTCCCATGGATGAGCAGGAAGAGCGGTGCGGCGGGCCAAAAAACGATGGCAGTCGCGACCACGGCCCCGGTCACAGCCCCGCCGTGGCCGGCGCCCTTCACATCTTTCACGGCGCGGAGTGCGGCTTTCTCGCCGTCGACGAGCTTCACAGAGTCGATGTTCAGGCCAAGCTTGCCCGCCCGCCCAAGGCGGCGCTTGGGCTGAGCCTCAGTCACCGTGGCCCAAGCTAGTCCGCCCTTTGGAACAACGACCAGGTCGCCCACCCTCACTTCCTCCAGGACCTCAAAATCGACCGTCTCGCCTACCTGTGCGTCGGCAGACGAAACCGTGCGCCCAATGCGGAGCTTGACCGGGGTACCGTCGTCCAGGAAGAAAGCGTTGGCGCCGCCAGGCATGGGGCTGGCTGGCTGCTGGGGCTGTGGTTGTATCTCTGGCGGGCCAGTGGCAGGCGGAACTTGGTTATTGCCGCTCGGCGGCTTTGACTGCGTCTGCGACTGCTGCGGTCCCTGGGAAGGGGGCGACTGTGTCGACGACTGCGGGCTGGGCTGTGGCGGCGGAGGTTGAGCCGCCTCCTGTTGCGCGGCGGCCAGCAGGGTCAGCTTTGCGTCCTGCGCGAAGAGCGGCACGACGCAGGCTAGTAGGCCCAGGAGAACCAGGATACGAAGTGGGCGGCTCATCGGCACTGCCTCCATTCGATGACTGTCCCGAATGTGGAACCCGATTGTAGGCCAGTTCCGGGGTGGAGAGAATGATTCTTTGCGCGCAACCCCAAGGTCCTTCGACTCGCCGCTCTCTTCCCCGCTCCCCCGCAACGCGGGCTCGCGGACGGTCGCGGCTCGCTCAGGATGACAGAAGCAGTGGATAGTGATTAGTGGATAGTGGACAGAGACTGCAGATCCCTCGCCTGGCGGCTCGGGAGGACAAAAACCAGTGGATAGTGGCGAGTGGATAGTGGATAGCATTGGTTTGCCCGCGAGGTTGCTAGTGTGCTATCATAGTCATTGATAGATTGCCTTTCAGATATAGTTGGAGGACGCGGTGACACAGCAAGTCAGGCGAGAGATCGAAGAACTGCTGAAAGACTTCGGAAAACAGGACGGGCGGAAACTGCAGATCCCTCTCCCGCCCAGGCGGGATCGGGATGACAGGGCCGCCAGCAGCGAGTCACGGACACCGGGTAGCGAGGCGCGCGGGGCGCGCATCATCGAGGTGCGGGAGGCGGACCCCAAGCAGTTGGCGCGCCAGCGGGCGCACCGCCGGGCGCAGAGGCGGGGGTGGAACACGATGATGCGCGAGGCGGGGCTGCGCCTTCCCTTCCCCGAGGACCACGAAGCCATCCACGAGATCCTGGCGCACACCTTGGGGCGCATGGTGGGACATCGCATGATGCCGCGGGACGCCGAGGCCATCGTGCGCCTGTGCCGGCTGATGTTGAGAAGCTAGATAAGTGCAGTGGTCAGTGGTCAGTGAGAGCAACTGCAGATCCCTCGCCTGCGGCTCGGGAGGACAAAAACCAGTCGATAGTGGATAGTGGATAGAGACTGCAGATCCCTCGCCTGGGGGCCGGGAGGGCAAGTACAATGCCGGGCCGAGTGAATCCCTTCTTCGGAGAACAACCATGAAACGATCGGCGACGGTTCTGCTGCTGTTCCTGCTGGCGGCCGGCGTGACCTGCGTGGCGCAGAAAGAGCGCAAGTACATCGTGCTGAAGCGGCCGGCGGCGGAGGTGGCGGAGGCGCCCTTCAGCGAAGCGGTGCTGGCGGGCGACACCCTCTACGTCACCGGGCACATCGGGGTGGACCCGGCCACGGGCAAGGTTCCGGCCGCGCCCGAGCAGGAGGCGCGGCTGGTGATGGACAGCGTCCGGCGCGCGGTGGAGGCCGCCGGGCTCAGCATGGACGACCTGGTGCAGGTCACCGTGTTCTGTTCGGACGTGAGCTACTTCAACGCCTTCAACGGGGTCTACCGCACCTACTTCCACGGCGGCAATTACCCGGCGCGCGCCTTCGTGGGCTCGGGCAAGCTGCTGTTCGGAGCGCGCTTCCAGGTGATGGCCATCGGGGTCAAGCGAAAGTAGCGAGGCCCCAGCCCGGCGCGCGAGGCGCGGAGCTGGGGCGGGTGGGAAGCGTCCGGGCGCAGGACGGGCTAGGTGCCGAGATACAGGATGTGCACGTAGATGCCCAGGCGGACGTTGTAGGCCAGGTACCAGCCGGGATCGTCGGGGTCGTCGTAGAGGACGATGTCGTCGCGGTCCCAGAGCCAGCCGTTGCAATAGACCACGTCGGCGGGGGCGACGCTGAAGAAGAATCCCCCGAACCAGAAGCGGGCGGGCCCGCCGCCCTCGATGCGCCAGACGTGATGGGCGCCGTACTCTCCGGGAAAGTGGCCGTGCTCCCAGGGATGGTCGAGACGGTAGCGGAAATTGTTGCGGCCCTCCTGGCCCACCCAGCGGTCATGGTCGTTGTCGACGTGGGGAGCGTTGGGGTGGCCGGGGCGGTCGACGAACTTGCGCGTGTCGGGAGGCGGGGGAGTGTTGGGCCCGCCGTGATAGTCGACCTTGGGCGCCACCTGCTTGGAGGCGACCGGGCCGCGGGAGGGAATGTGGCCGCCGCCGACTTCGGGATGGCCGGTGGTGTGCTCGTCGTGGTGCTGGTCGCCGTGCTGGTCGCCCGTCTGCCCGGTGCTGCCGTGGTGCTCCTGCGCCAGCGTGAACAGCGACATGGCCAGCAGGGCGAGGAGCACTCCAAGAACTCTCTTCATAGACACCCCCAACGAACACTCTAACCCCGGGCGGGAGGAAAGTCCGTCCCCCGGAAGAAGGAGCCCAAGCAATCGGGTGATCCGGTGATCGGGGATCAGAACTGCAGATCCTTCGCCTGGCGGCTCAGGAGGACAAGAAGCAGTGGATAGTGGCTGGTGGATGGTGGATAGAGACTGCAGATCCTGGGCGCCCTTGGCCGGAGGCAGGCCGGCCTGCATGGAGGCGACGGGGACCTTGGCCAACTGAATCCTCGTGCAGCCGGCCAGCGGCGGCAGGGCGGCATTCGGGTCAGCCCTGGTGTTCCGTTTCTGGAGCAGGATGCGCTTTTGCCCTTGACATGCCGCCGGCGATGGTATGGTCCGGGGCCAGACGGGCTCACTAGCCCACAAGGAGGTCCCTATGGAATCGCCAGAGACGGTCGTGGTCCGCCCCGCCGACTTCCAGTCGGTTTCCCGCAAGCTGGGCCAGTTCATCGCCGAGCTGAAGCCCAATGAGAAAGAGATCATGGCCTGGATGCTGTCGCTGGCGGGAGGGCTGTTCCCCGCTCCCCTGCCGCCGCTGCGCATCCACTACAAGCCCCGGGGCGCCAAGATGCTGGTGCTGGGCGGCGCCG
>DASPRL010000051.1 GCA_035624475.1 Terriglobales bacterium | reverse complement strand
GAGGCCGCGCGCCGCCAGTTCCTCGTCCGTGAAGGCGCGCCGCGGCAGCCGGTAGATACACACGTTCAGGAAGCTCCCGAACGCCAGTCCGAAGAGAAAGATCACGATTGCGAGGATGGGATCGCCCGGATGCACGCCGCTCGTCAGGTCTCAGGGGGTGGGGCCATTATATGTCGCCGCGGCAGGTTTCCGGCGTGGCCGGGCCCTCACGGATTGCGGAAGCGCAGCAGGTCGCCGGGCAATGCGTGCCTGGCGGGGCCGGGGGGCGGCAGGATGCTGGTCCAGACGGTCGCGGTGCGGTTGACCAGTCGGGTCTCTGCCGGCAGGTTGCGCCAGCCGCCTTCCGTCTCCTCGCGCAGGTTCACCGCGAATCCCAGGAACTCGTCGGGATCGCCCTGCTTCCACTCCAGTAGCGAAGCCTCCAGGGCCTCGCTCAGCGCCTCCGAGGGGAGCAGGCAGAGGATCCAGTCGTGGTCGGCGTCGATGGCGTAGGCGCCGCCCTCCACCCCGGGCACCGCGCGGATCACCTGCGCGCCGTGTTGGCGCGCCACCTTGCGGGTGGCGTCGCGGGAAGCGTGGTCCACCACCAGGATCTGGTCGCAGGGGCGCAACGAGTCCAGCGCTCGCCCCAGGCGGGCAGCGTCGTCGAAGGTGTGCAACAGGGCCGTGATCTTGGGCATGGACGTGTGGCGCGGGCCGGGCAAGAAGAACAGGGCCGGACACAGTCGCGTCCGGCCCGGATTGTATCGCGCCGCTACTGCGGGGGCTCGCCGGAGTCCGGCGCGCGCCGCTCGCTGTGCGCCCACGGCCGCACTGCCACCGGTTCCTGCAGGCGGAAGGCGAGGACCGCCTCGGCATCCACTTTGACCTGCTGGCCCTTGGTCGCGCCCTGCACGGCGGTGCCCGCGCCCGCGCCCGCCACCGAGCCGATGGCGGCGCCCTTGCCGCCGCCCGCGATGGCCCCGATCACCGCACCCAGCACGGCGCCGCCCCCGATGGTGGCTGCGGTACGCTTGCCGCGGGAGTTACCCTCGCGCGTGTACTGGTCGGTGACCAGGGTATAGGCGTGGCCGTGGAAGTTCAGCCGCGTCAGTTCCAGGGCGATCTGCGACTTCCCCGCGAAGTGCCCTGCGCTCTTGTCCTCCGCTACCCGGCCGGTGACCTCGGCGCCCGCCGGCACCACCACCCGGCCGTCCACCTCCAGGGGGGAATCCAGGTTGGCGCGGAAGGTGTCGCCCACCGCGTTCTTCTCTGAGTCGATGCCGTTCAACATGCGGACATAGAGGGTCGTGCCCGCCGGGATGGTCACCGGCTCCGGCGCGGGAGGCGCGGGGGTGGGCGCTGGGGCCGCCGGGTAAGCCTGCTGCGGCTGAGGCTCGGGCACTGGTTGTGCCGCCGGCGGGGCCGCCTCCTGCGGCGGGTCGGCTTCGGCGGAATGGGCCACTGCGCGACGCAAGCGCGGTCGCGCCGACTCCTCCGGTGGCTTGGGGAGGGCCGCGACCGCGGTTTCCGCGCTCACCGGCTGCACCTGCAGGTTGTTGATGACCGTCCTCACACCCGGAACCAGAGCGGCGTCGTCAGAGGCGGTCAAGCGCTCGCTGTCGCTGCTCACCGTGCCGTTCAGGGTCACGATGCCGTCTTTGGCCAGCACCTGCATGCGCTGGCTGCTGACGCGGGTATCCGTAGCCAGCTTGCTCTGTACGTCGCTGGCCAGCTGGGTGTCGCTAGAGGTGCGCGCGCAGCCGGTCGCCAACACCAGTGCCAGCACCGCCGCCGCCGCGATGAAGAGGGAGTATCTGCTGTTCATGCAACGGTCTCCTGGGACGAGTGGCGGCTATGGACGATTAGATGCGTCCCCCATCCCAGGTTTTGCCTGTCCCGCCCGACCTGCGCAATCAGCCACATCGCAGCCAGAATTGATCCATTACTTGAATCGAAAGGACGAGCCGGCCCACTCGCTGGAGTGGGTACTTTCGTCATCTGCTTCCCGGCTGGCGAGGAGTGCGAACGGCGGTACAATCGGCAGCACGGTGGGGGTGGATATTGGCGAAAACCAAGTTCGGTTGGTTCTTTGTGCTGGCAGCGATGGTGGTGTGGACGGCAGGCCCCTTGGTGGCGCAGATGGCCTCCGGTCTGTCGGTGGCGGACGCGGCGCGCGCCAACCAGCAAGCCAAGACGGGCGGCAGCGATCACGCCAGGGTTTACACCAATGAAGATCTAGGCGGCGCAGCCGGGCCCGCCAAGGGCGCTTCCAGCGACGCCCCGGCCTCCGCAAAGGGTCCCGCCGGCGGGCAGCAGAAGCTGGACGCGGAAGCGCAGAAGCTGCGCGGCCAGATCCTGCAGCAGAAGCAGCAGGTGGCCCGTTTGCAGCAGCATCTCGATCGGCTACAGGAGATCGCCGGCGAGCGCGCCAACCTGGCCACGCCCGCCCCGCTCACGCCGCAACTGTGCGCCAGCGAGCCCGAGCGCTGTGAGGGCAAGCGCCAGGCCGCCCTTGACCTCGCCCGTACCCAGCCGCAGCTCGCGGAAGCCCAGCACAGGCTCCAGGACATGCAGGACAAGGCGCGCAAGCAGGGCTATAGTGCCCAGGTGTGGGATCCGTAAATCGCTTCCTTGCCTATCCCCGCACCGGCAGCGCGTCGCAGAAGCGGCGGATGACGCGGCGTTGCGCCGCGTCCAGCGCCACGAACTCGAAGCCGTAGTAGTTCTCGGTGCGGTGACGCACTTCGGCGTGCATGCGCAGCGGCTCTTCCGAGTGCGGCAGGGTGAGCTGCAGCAGCACCGGGTCGCCCAGCAGGAACTCGCCCTCCATCTCTCCTCCCAGGCCTTCCTCGCTCAGGTCCTCGCAGCGGCCGCGCACCACCACCACCTTGCCGCCGCGGATGACGGCCGCCAGGATGCGGCCCTCGGTCTCGCCCCGCAGCACGGTGCGAGACTTGTCCTCGCGCCAGCGCCGGTGGGCAAGAGCGGGCGCCTCCGGCGACACCACCTCGATCTCCAGCTCTCCCTGCAGGGCGGAGGGCAGTTCGGGGGTGGGTTCCTCAGCCGGGACCATAGGCACCGGCGGCGGGTTTTCCACCGGCCTGGGTTCCGCCGGCTTGGCGCCCACCAAGGCGTCCTCGGCCTGGGTGATGGTGGCCCGGGCCAGCAGCCACTTCTCCAGCTCGGACTGTGAGTCCGGAGGCAGGATGGTGAACTGCAGTCCTGCCCGCCCGAAGGCGTCCACCCAGGCCACCTGACCCTCGCCTTCCAGGAAACTGGTGTTGCCGGGCAGGGCGAAGCGCAGGTGGACCTCGTGGCGCAGCGCCAGCGGCTCCATGGTCTTGATGGCCATGCCGCCGGAACTCAGGTCGAGGATGGTGGCCTGCAGGTCCTTGACCCTCTCAAAGCTCAGGTACACCCGCGAGTCCATGGGGTGGCGGAAGTGACGGCGTCGCTCCCGCATCATCATGCCGTGGGCGGCGCGCAGGCTGCGCTTGGCGCGCTCCACCGAAACCGGCTTGTAGAGGACGAAATTGGCGCCCAGCTCGAAGGCCTGGCGCACGCTCATGTTGCCGGTCAGGATGGCAAAGACGATGGAGCGCTGGTTGGTGCGCGAGCGCCGCACCGCCTTCAACAACTGTCCCGAGCCCTCGATGTCGCAGTCGGCAAAGACCCCGTCGAACTTGCGCCGCGCCAGCAGCTCCATGGCTACGTCCGCCTGGGAGCAGTGCTCGAAGCTGATCTCCAGCTCCTTCAGCAGGCGCTGCAGCACCTTGACCGTCTTCGAATCGTCACTCAGGACCAGCGATTGCAGTTCCATCGGAGCAGATGCCGATATTAGCCGCCCCCCCGGAGAAATCAAACCCCTTTGATGCCGCTATTAACACCAAAGTCACCCCGGCGGGTTACGGTCTTAGGGAGGGGCGGCCGGAAGGACAGTGGCCGCCCGCCACTCCGCAGCGAGGTCCGGGTTTCGTTTTCCCGGGGGCTATGGTAGAACTTCGCCGGGACCCTGAACTCCATGCCTATCCAGGTCGAGCGCAGCAATTTCGATCCCCAGGACGGCCGCTACCAGTACTACGTGGCCTTCAAGGGGAACACCAACCGCGAGGAGGCCGAAGTCCACCACCGCGTTCCCATCGAGGTGGCGGTCTCCGTCTCCGAGACCGGCGACCTCGCCGACCTGAGCTTCGAGGTGCCTAAGAAGTACCGCAACGAGGTCGCCCTCACCTTCATCAAGCGCGAGGCCCCGCAGGCCCACTACGTGGATCCCCGGGTCTTCGTGGCCATCCCCGGGCTCACCGGGGACGCAGTGCTGGCCGCGGTGGCCAATCTGGAACTGGACGCCGCCGGCCGCATCATCGGCATGGACATCCACTGACCCGCCGCCCAGGTCAGGTCTCGGAACCCGAGAGCACGGGCTGGTCGTGCTGCGCCTCATGCCGTGCCCGCCGCAGTTCCGTCATGTCACCCATCACGATGATGGCCGCGCCCGCCAGCAGGGTGAGGGAATCGGGCGGATTGGGCAGGAACTGCATCTCCCGGCCCTCCTGCGCGACCTTGACCGCCAGCACCAGCAGGTTGAAGCGGTTCCGCAGGTCGACCTGCTCCAGGGTGCGGCCCGCCCAGGGCGAGTGCCCGCCCACGTCGATCTCCTCGATGCGCAGGGTGCGCGACTGCTCCCGCAGCATCAGATCCAGGAAGCTGGTCACGTGGGGGCGCAGGGCCTCGCTGGCCATGCGCAGGCCCCCGATCTGGTCGGGGGAGACGGCGGCGTTGGCCCCCGCCTTGAGCATGCGGTCCGCGTACTTCGCGTCCGAGTAGCGGGCCACGATGCGCACCCGCGGGTTCTTCTGCCGCACCATCACCGTGATCACCAGGTTGTCCTTCTCCGAGGCCACCGCCGCGATCACCCCCTTGGCGTGCGCCAGCCCCGCCCGGTCCAAGGTCTCCTCGTCAGTGGCGTCGCCTACCAGGTAGAGCATGTCCTTGAGGTTCTCGTGGTGCCCGCGGAACTTCTCCACCGGCTCTTCACTGGTCTCGATGACCACGTAGGGCGTGCCCGTCTTGTGCAGTTCTTCGACGGCGTAGCGGCCGGTGCCGCCCAGGCCGCAGACGATGAAGTGCTGCCGCAGTTCGCTGATGCGCTTCTGCAATTTGCGCCTCCAGAAGATGTTGCTCAGTTCGCCTTCCACCAGGAAGGCGGTCACCGCGGAGAAGACGTACAGCGTGATCATGACCCCGACCATGATCACGAACATGTTGAAGACGCGCAGCGCGGGACGCCCGGCGGTGGAGACGATCTCCCCGTAGCCCACCCCCGCCAGCGTGATCACCACCATGTACAGGGAGTCGAGCAGGCTGGTGCCCGGTGGGCCCAGCGCGCGGTATCCGTCCACCGCCACCCCGATGAGCAGGAGCAGGAGAACGACGGCGTACAGTAGCCTGCGGCGGATGTTCATGGGCCGTCTTTGGGGTCCCCGTCCGCGGCGCCGGAGCGCGCTTCAGGCGTGGTTTCTGGCTGGGAGCGGGGAAGCGAGCGCGATTGTAGCATGCAGAAGCATCCAGCACTCAGCCGCCAGCATTCACCCCTCTGCGCTTCCGCCGATGGCCCTGGCTCGGCTGAGTGCCGAGTGCTGACTGCGGAATGTTTTACACTGTCCCCGTGACCCAGCCTGCCACCGATCTCTCCGCCTTCATCCTGGCCGGAGGCCGCAGCACGCGCATGGGCGCCGACAAGGCCTTCCTGGAGTTCCAGGGCGAGACCCTGCTCTCCCGCGCGCTCTCCCTGGCTCGCTCGCTGGCCACGGAGGTCTTCCTGGTGGGCGAGCGCGACCGCTTCGCCGCCTTCGCCCCGGTGATCGAGGACCTCTACCCCGACCATGGGCCTCTGGGCGGCATCCACGCCGCCCTGAGCGCCTCCGCCAGCGAGTTGAACCTGGTCCTGGCGGTGGACACCCCGCTGCTCACCTCCGCCCTGCTGCGTTTCCTGGTGGAGCAGGCGCGGGCATCCTCCGCCGTGGTCACCGTCCCGCGGGTGGCCGGAGGCTACCAGCCGCTGTGCGCCGTCTATCGCCGCCCTTTCCGGGAGACCGCCGAGGCCGCCTTGCGGCAGGGGCGTAACAAGATCGATCCCTTGTTCTCCGCGCTCCCGCTGCGCGTGCTGGAGGAAGAAGAGCTGGCGCGGTTTGAATTTCTCCCCGAGATGTTCGACAATCTCAACACACGGGAAGACCTGGAGCGCGCCGCCCGCCGGCGCGAGAAGCGAACACCATGAATGATCTGAGCCGGAACCCGAGTTCCCCGGGCGAATCGCCCAAGCCCTTCATCGAGTTCAAGGAGGTCTCCAAGGCCTTCGGCGAGAACCGGGTGCTCGACCACGTCAGCTTCGACGTGGTGCCGGGCGAGACGGTGTGCATCCTGGGGCGCAGCGGTGTGGGCAAGTCGGTCTCGCTGCACCACATCATGGGCTTCCTCAAGCCCGACGCCGGCCGCATCTGGGTGGCCTACGAGGACATCACCGACTACGCCGAGCCCGACCTGCAGCGCATCCGCAAGAAGGTCACCATGGTCTTCCAGAACGGGGCCCTCTTCGATTCGCTCACCGTGGGCGAGAACGTCGCATTCCCGCTGCGCGAGCGCCGCGACCTGGACGAAGAGCAGATCTACCAGGTGGTGGACGGGTTGCTGGAGATGGTGGGCGTCAAGCAGTACCGCGAGCTGCTGCCCTCCGACCTCTCCACCGGGATGAAGCGCTCGGTGGCCATCGCGCGCGCGCTTTCCGCCCAGCCCGACTGCATCCTCTACGACGAGCCCACCACCATGGTGGACCCGCTCATGGCCCAGCTTCTCGGCGACCTCATCAAGAAGCTCAAGTACCAGCTCCGCTTGACCTCCATCGTGGTCACCCACGACATGCGCCTGGCGCAGAAGCTGGCCGACCGCGTCATCTTCCTGCACGAAGGGAAGTGCATCTTCTTCGGCCCGGTGGAGGAGATGGAGCGCAGCCAGCACCCCATCCTGCAGGAGTTCTTCAACCTCGACGCGCTGGTCGTTCCCGGCAAGCTCCAGCCGGGCGATCCCGGCTATGCCGCCCGGCCCTAAGTCGCCAGGAGAACTGGAATGACCCCGCGCTTCGCACGTCTGTCTCCCCCGATTTTGCTGCTGTCCTTGCTCTGTGCTCCACCCGTCAGGGCGTGCATGTGCAGGAGTCAGCCAACGTCCTCCCAGGCTTTCTCGAATGCTGCGGCCGTGTTTGTCGGCAAGGCCATCGAGGACCCAGACCGCAAGATAGTGGGGTGGATAGTGCTCTGGAACGGGCAGAGACATCCACTTCAGTCCCCCACTCCCCGTGCCGCAGGCGCGGCTGGTCGGTCATTCTTCAGCTTCCCAGGGGTTCATATCTCCGTCGAGCAGGTCTACAAGGGCGACGTTCACGGTACGCTGGCTGTGACCCAAGGCTCTTGTGATTATCCCTTCAAAGAGGGCGAAACGTATCTCATCTATGCCGATTCCGTTGGCAGCGCCTGGGTCTGGGTGAGCGCTTGTGGCCGTACCAGGCCGCTGCGGCTAGCTGGCCATGAGATAGATTCCGTGGAAGCCGCGGAAAAGCACTGAGAGTAGACCGCAATGCTCACACGGACTAGAAACTAGAAACGAGAAACTAGAAACCCTCAGAGATCAGCCGCTCCAGCGTCACTCCGCCGGGCGCTTCCTCGCCCCGCAGCATCTTCTCCGCGTACTTGGCCAGGACGTCGGCTTCCAGGTTCATCGGGTCGCCCTTCTTCAGCGAGCGCAGGTTGGTCATCTTCCAGGTGTGCGGAATGATGGCCACGGTCAGCATCGTGCCCTGGATCTTGGCCACGGTCAGGCTGATGCCCTCGATGGAGATCGAACCCTTGAAGGCCACGTACTTGGCTAGGTCTTTGGGCACCTGCACCTTGAGCCAATAGTCGTCGGCGCCGGGGATGCGCTCCAGGCCCAGGAACTTGCCCACGCCGTCCACGTGTCCCTGGACCACGTGCCCGCCCATGCGCTCGCCGTACTTCACCGGCAATTCCAGGTTGACCAGCGCGCCCGGGCGCAGGCGCGCGAAGGAAGTGCGGGCCACGGTCTCGGCGGCCAGGTCGAAGCGCACCCGGTCGCGCCCGATCTCGATCGCGGTCAGGCACACGCCGCTCACCGCGATGCTGGCGCCCTTCTTCAGCTCCTTCACCAGCTTGCGCGAGCCCACGGTCAGCCGCTGCGTGCCGTGCCGCTCATCCAGCTTGAGCACCTTGCCGACTTCTTCGATGATTCCTGTAAACATGCCTTCATCCTACGAGATTGTCATTCCGAGCGCAGCCAGGAATCTGGGTTCTGTTCGTCCGATCACCCGATCACCCGATCACCCGATGTCCCGATCGGTTCGTAGGGATCGCGTAGATACCCCTCCACCGCGAAGTCCTCCCCGAAGCGGTGCAGGGTGAAGGAGCGCAAATGCGCGGCCTCGCTCATGCGCTGGAAGCCGGCGCCGGTGGCGAAGGGCACTGCACCCGTCCCCGCCAAGATGCGCGGCGCGTAATAGAAGAAGATCTTGTCCACGAGATCCGAGGCCAGCGCCGCCCAGTTGACCAGCGCTCCGCCCTCGATGAGCAGGCTCAGGATCTCCAGTTCGCCCAGGCGCGCGGCCATCCTGCGGACGTCGGGGCGGCCGTCGCGCGAGCCCAGCTCCACCTGCTCCACGCGCACGCCGCGCTCCTCCAGCGCGCGTTTCTTTTTTTCCTCGGCGAAGGAGCAGAAGACCAGCACGTCCTGGCGGCAGGTCTTGACCAGGCGCGATTCCAGAGGCAGGCGCAAGCGTGAATCCAGGATCACGCGCAGCAGCGGCCGCCGCCGCGGCTGTCCGGTGCGGTCGGTGAGCAGCGGATCATCGGCCAGGATGGTGCCCACGCCCACCAGGATGGCGTCGGAGGCGTGGCGCAAGTCCTGCACGTGCGCGCGCGCCGCCTCGCTGGTGATCCAGCCGCTGATGGAGCCGGCCGCACCCGGGCTCCCGGGCTCGCCCGGCGGGGGTGCGATCTTCCCGTCCAAGGTCATCGCCGCCTTGAGCGTGATCAGCGGGCGCCGGTCCCGCACCCAGCGCGCGAAGCTTTCGTTCAGTCTGCGT
>DASPRL010000050.1 GCA_035624475.1 Terriglobales bacterium | reverse complement strand
ACTTGGCTACTTCGATCACGTCCTGCTGGGTGTAGCCGCCGTTCACGCTGAGCGTATGCAGCTCCATGAGTTCGCGGGCGTAGTTCTCATTGAGCCCGCGGCGCTGCTGGTTCTGCTGCTGCTGCTGACGCTGCCGGCCCTGCGGACCAGCGGCCGGGGGCCGTGGCGCCCCCGCCGCCCCCTGGGGATAGCCGCCGGGCCCGCCCAGCATGCCGCGGTAGCGGAAGTTGCGGTTGCCGCGCACGCCGCCGCCGGGGCCGTAGCGCGCGAAGTCGGAGTCGGGGCCGACGCTCAGCCAGTTGTCCAGATAGAAGAGCATGGCCGGGCTCTTGGCGGTGGCTTCCAGCAGGTCGCGGAACTTGCCCAGGGCGTGCGGGCGGATGACGTCGCGCTCGTAGCTGGTGACCAGGTAGCGGTCGGCGCCCTTGTTGAGGAAGACGTTGAAGTGATTGAACCAGAAGTCGGTCATCACTTCGTCCAGTTGGCGCTCGCTGTAGACGGCGCGCAGCAGCTTGGCCTGCATGAGTTCGCTGGCCACCACCTGCTGCGGCGCCACCATGGCCAGGACCGCCTCGCGCTGCCCCGGCGAGAAGTCGCCCATCATCTGCTGCCGCTGCTGCGGGCTCAGGGACTGGGCGAAGGCCTGGCGCTCCTCCGGCGTCATCTTCAGGATCTCCTGCATGCGCTGCTCGGGGGACATCTCCAGCAGTTCTTCCGCCTTCAGGTCGGCGTACATGCGGGCTTCTTTGTCCTGGTCGGGCATGGCGGCCGCGCCGGTGGCGGCCGCATCTCCCTGGCCGCGCTCCTGGCGGCGCTCCTGGCGCTCGCGGTAGGCGGCGAGAGCGACCTCGTACTGTGCCCGCAGCTTGGGATCGGAGGGCATGGGCATCCGGCCCTCGGCGATCGCTCTCAGCACCTGCGGCGGGGGATAGTTCTCGGCGATCTCGCGGGTGCTCATGCCCACCGTCTTGAAGCCCTCGAGCCGCGCCGCCAGCGCGCTGTCGTCGATCTTCTCGGGGTGGAGCTGCTGCTCGATCCACTTGTCCACCCCCATCTGCGCCACCCGCTGCACCTCTCCCGGACGCGGGCCGAAGGTCAGCCGGTTCAGGGCGTGGGCCGCGCGCTGCTCCTCAGTCATCCCGGGGGCGGGGCTGGATGCCGGCTTCTGGTCGGCGCCCAGCAGCCACCGGGCCGGCAGGCCCAAGCCCAGCAACATGACCAGCAGGACGGCAGCACGATGTCGCAGCTTCATGGTTTTCCCCCGGTGAATCCGTGCCCTGTAGGAGGTACCAACCCGGGCGGAGACAAAAGTTGCTTCCTCGGGCGGCCCCAGGGCTAAGAGCTAAGAGCTAAGAGCTGCTCAGGCCGAGTACACGCGTCCGTTGTTGATGCGGTAGCTGAGGGTGGAGGCGAGGTGGTCGACGTCGCTGGGCGCGATGTTGCAGACCACGTGGCCGTCGAGGAACTTGGTCTTGTTGCGCCCGGTGGAATCGCGCCGCACCTGCACCAGCAGGGCCTGCACCACGTTGGCATCGAACTTCTGCGGGGTGAGCTTGAGCAACTCACTCAGGGCCTCGCCCACCGCCATGGGAGGACGGTAGGGGCGCTCGTTGAGCATGGCGTCGAAGCTGTCGGCCACGGCCACCACCTTCACCGGCAGGGAGACCTCGCCGTTGCGCAGGCGGTCGGGATAGCCGGAGCCGTCGGCGCGCTCGTGATGCCAGCGCACCACCTCCGCAACGCGCGGCCAGGGAAACTGGATGCCGGAGACGATCTGGTGGCCGACCACGGTGTGGTCGGCCATGGCCGCGAACTCGCGCTCGTCCAACGCCGCCGGCTTGTGGAAGATGTACTTGTCCACCGCCACCTTGCCGATGTCGTGCAGATAGCCGCAGGCGCGCAGGCCTTGCACCTCGCCTTCCTCCATCCCCATGGCCTCGGCGATGCCGGCGGCATAGCGCCCCACCCGCAGGGAGTGGCCGCGCAGGTTGTAGTCCTTCACGTCGATGGCGGCGGCGAAGGCCTCCAGGGTATGGTCGTAGTAGCTGTGCAGGGAGGCCAGCAGCCGCAGGTTCTCGGCGATGCGCTGCTGCAGCGACTGGCCCAGGGCATGGTTGTGGACCGCCAGGGCGACGTAGCTGGAGACCAGGCCCAGGGCCTCCACTTCGTCGGCTTCGTAAGCGGCGTCTTCGGCGCGGCGGCCCAGCGCCAGCGCCCCCACCAGCCGCCCGGCCACGTGCAGCGGGGCCACGCACCGGAAGAGTTCGGGGGCGATGTTGCCGTTGGCGCTGAGGAAGCCGTCGCGGTTGCCCGGGGCCAGCAGCTGCGGGCTGCGCGCCATCTGCAGGGCATGGACGTGCTTGGGCAGCAGCGGGATCACCGCCGGCTCGGGAAAGAGGGCGAAGCCGTGGGCGGCCAGGGAGGTGAGCAGGGCCGGCCGGTCCCGGAAGGCCAGCAGGGCGCCCTCCCGCGCCGACACCGCTTCCATCACCAGGCCCAGGATGGAGCGCGCCGTCTCTGCGAAATCGCGCTCCGCGGTCATAGCCGGGCCCAGGTCCGCCAGCACCTGCAGCGAGAGCAGCAGGCGGCGAAAGCTGTTTTGTCCGTTTTCCAAGCCGAAGTGGCAGGGAAAACCCCAGAGCAGGTCAGAGTACCATGGCGCGCGAGTGTGTAAGACTTTCCCACCTAGTGGTTAGTTTGGTGCGAGGTAACAGGCGCGCGTGACCTGCGCCCTTCAGAAGTGTGCGCGCAGTTGAGGAAAGTTCTCCACCACCAGCAGGCGGCGGGAGTCCGCAGGGACGGCGACCTCCTCGTGCTCCAGCACCCAGGTCATGTCGTGGGGGACGAAGACGGCGTTCAGCCCCGCCGCCAGCGCCGGGTTCACGTCCGACTTGGGGCTGTTGCCCACCATCCAGGTGAACTCCGCGGCCAGGTCGTACTTGGAGACCACCTGGCGATAGGTGGGCGCGTCCTTCTCGGCCACGATCTCCACCGCCGCGAAGTACTCCTTCAGCCCCGAGCGCTCCACCTTGCCCGACTGCTCGGCGAAGTCGCCCTTGGTCATGAGGATGAGGTGGTGACGGCCGGCCAGGTAGTCCAGCGTCTCCGCCACTCCGGGCAGGACCTCCACCGGGTGCTCGGCGATGGCGTGGGCGATGCCGCGGATGGTCTCGTGCAGCGCCGGGGTCAGCGGCTCCACCGCCAGCCGCTCGAAGGTGTCTACCAGGGCGTGGGCGAAGCTGTGCAGCCCGTAGCCGTGGCGCAGGATGCACTCCCGCTCCACCTCGTTCAGCACCTCCCGCACCTGCGCGGGGGAGTACTCCCGGTGGTTGAGGAAGGAGATGAAGCTGGCGATGGCGCGCTCGAAATAGATGTTGTTCTCCCAGAGGGTGTCGTCGGCGTCCACCAGCAGCGTCTGGGAGCCGGGGATCTTCTCGGGCGCGGGCATGCTTTCGGCATCATACCGCGTCCGGAGCGGCGCCAGTACCTTCGGACAATGTCCTACCGGCCCTGTCCCAAGGAGAATTGACGAGGCCAAGCGACCAGCAAGAAGATGAGGCCCTCAGCCCAACGACGGGGGATCCCCACATGGTCGCCATGTCAAACCCCGGGATGGGTCCTGATTCCGATTCGCCCGCGAACAGGACGTCACGTTTCCGCCCACAGGTGTCGCTGGCGGAGGAATTGGCACGGGCCCAGACCTTTACCGGTGCCAACGGCGCCGCCCTCGCCACCCTGGAGGGAGACAACCTCATCTGGCTGGGGGCGGTGGGCGAGAACCTGCCTAGGACCGGGGATCGCTGGTCGCTGGCGGGCAGCTTCGCCAAGCTGTGCCTGGGGCGCAAGACCCGGCCACAACGCTGTGACGACGTCGAGGTGGACGGTCGCGTGGATGCTGCCTTCCGCGGCCTGCACGCCAAGTCGCTGGCCCTGGCTCCCGTCCACGATGCCGGCAAGGTGACCGGAATCCTCGCCGTGTTCTCCGGCAACTCCCGTGCTTTCAATGGCATGCACACGGCCGTGTTGCAAACCGAAGCGGACGGTCTGGCCGAGTTGGTGCAACAGGCGCGCCAAGCCGCCGGCGTCCAAGGTGAGAAGCGGAAGGAAGAGCCCCCGCCGGAGGAGAAGCTGCGCCCGGCCGAGCCCCAGCCCGTCCAAGTGGTCGCGCTGGCGCCGCCACCGCCCGCTCCGCCCGAGCCCAAGCCGGCGGCGATCGTGCCGCAGCCGGTGAAGTCGCCGGAGAGAGAGTTCGAGGCTCTCGAGTCCGCCTTCGTCTTGGTCCCTCCCCCAGTGGCCGCACCGCCGCCGGCTCCCGCTGCCGAGGTCGCGCCGCCGCCTGTGACGGCGGCGCTGGCAGGGGCGCCGGAGGCGGCGCCGGCCGCGGTCCCAACCCCGCCGCCGGCGGCCACCGCTACGCCGGCTCCTGTGGAGCGGCCGACCCTTCCCGGCTTCATGCCCTTATCCGCCACGGCCGCGGCCCTGGCCAAGGCCAAGCCCATCCCAACCCCGCCCGATCTGCTGGTGGATGCCAAGGTCCGCAAGCCGGTGACCTCGGTCGGGGTTCCGACGCCGCCCCCGGCGCCGGTCGCGGTGCCGACGCCGCCGCCGGCTTTCACAGCCGTGCCGACGCCTCCGCCCGCGCCCGCCGCGCTCCCAACTCCGGCCCCGGCCCCGGCGGTGAAGTTCGTGCCCCTGGCGAAGCCCGCTTCCAAGACCCCGCCGCCGGGGAGCCTCCCGTCCGTGGCGGCGCCGGCCGGCGCTTCCGCAGCCAAAGCCGTCTCCGGCGAGGAAGAGAAGTTCCTGCCGGCGGCGGCCGATCCCTTTGCTCACCATGCTCCGGTGCATGTGCGGCCGCCCCAGACGTGGCCGCGCCCGGATGTGGCCCCGGCGCGACCGACCTTGGCCAACCTGGAAGTCGTAGGACGCAGGAGCCACGGCAGCGCCTGGCGGCTTCCGTTGCTGGTCGCGGCGGTGGCCGCGGTGGGACTGGGGATCTTGTGGTTCCGGACGCGCAGCCACGCGGCCCGGAGCCAGCCCGCGTCGGCGGTGACACAGGCCGCCCCGACGCCGGTGGCGACCCCTCAGCCCGCGCCGCCAGCGTCCACCCCGGAAAGCCCGGCGGCGGCGACCCCAACGCCCGCGGCTCCAACGGCGGCTGAAACCGGCTCCGCCGCTACCGCTGTCGCGACCCCTGCCGAAGGCAGCCGGCAGATAGTCACTGCGCAGCCAAGCTCTTCCCCCGTCAAGACGCAAGCGCCCGCCGCCGGGGCGCGCCCGACGGCCACGGTGGCGGCTCCGGCCGGCCTGGAGGTCAGAACCCCGGCGCCGGTGGCGGTGCCCTTGACGACGCGCTCCCAGGAGCCCGCGCCCAAGACCCTGCTGAGCCTGCCGGCGGCAGCCCCGGCCAAGCTCCCCGACCTGCCCAAGCCCCAGGCGCCGGCTGCCAACCTCGTCCGCCAAGCCTCGACGCCGGTCCCGGCGCAGCTCTTGCAGAGCGTCCCACCGGTCTATCCCGCAGCCGCCAAGTCGCTGCGGCTGGAGGGCGTGGTCCGGCTTACCGCGAAAGTGAGTGCCGAAGGCCGGGTCACCGACGTGGTCTGGGTCAGCGGCAATAGTTTCTTCAAGGACAGCGCGCTCTCCGCCGTGCGGCGCTGGCGCTACCAGCCCGCCTCCCTGGATGGGCAACCGGTGGAGTCGACCGTCGAGATCGTCCTGAAGTTCACGCCGCAGTAGGCGGGCGAGACCGGGCGCGGGAAGCTGGTTCCCGCCTTCCCGCCTGGGATACAATCGCGTTTCTCCATGAACCCGCATCCGCTCCGCTGGCTGACTCTCCTGCTGCTCCTGGTCGTGCTCACTGCAGGGGCTCCCGCGCAGCGCCCCTCGCAAAAGAGGACACCCGCCGCGCCCGCCGCCGCCGCTCCCCGCCCCGAGGCCATCCTGGCCAGGTTTCGGACGGTGCGCATGCCCTTCCGCACCACCCATCTCTCCGCCCGCGAGCGCCGCATGGTGCAGAAGCTGGTGGAGGCCTCGCAGTATCTCGAAGACATCTACTGGCGGCAGAGCGACCCCGACGGCCTCACCCTGTTGCAGTCTCTGCAGGCCAGCAAGGATCCCCACGATGTCGCCGTGCGCCGCCTGCTCATGATCTTCGGCAGCCGCTTCGACCTGCTCGATGACAACCGGCCCTTCGCGGGGGACGAGCCCATGCCCCCGGGACGCGGGCTTTATCCGCGCGGCCTCACCCGCGGCCAGATCGAGCAATACGTGAAGGACCATCCCGAGAAGAAGGCCGAGATCTACAGTCCTTACACGGTGGTGCGGCGCGATGGTGACGACCTGGTGGGCGTTCCTTACCACGTCGCCTATCGCAGCTTCCTCGAGCCCGCTGCCCAGGCCCTGCGGGAGGCCGCCGCTCTCTCCAGCGATCCCGCCTTCGCCGCCTTCCTGCGGGCGCGCGCCAAGGCTCTGCTGAGCGACGACTACTATCCCAGCGACCTGCTCTGGCTCGACCTGAAAGACCCGAAGTGCGACGTCATCTTCGCTCCCTACGAAACCTACCTGGACGACGTGCTGGGGGTGAAGACCTCCTACGGCGCCGCGGTCATGGTGCGCAACGAGGAAGAGAGCACCAAGCTGGCCGTCTTCCAGAAGTACGTGGCCGAGATCCAGGACTCGCTGCCCCTGGCGGCGGAGGACCGGCCCTCGGTGCGCGGCCACGCCACCCCCATGGAGGTCATGGACACTCCCTTCCGCGCCGGCGACCTGCGCCACGGCTACCAGGCGGTGGCCGACAATCTGCCCAACGATCCCCGCATCCACCAGGAGAAGGGCACCAAGAAGATCTTCTTCAAGAACTTCATGGACGCGCGCGTGAACTTCGTGGTGCTGCCGGTGGCCCGCCACCTCATGCGCCCCGACCAGGCCGCCCAGGCCTCCGCCGAGGGCTACCTGGCGGACGTGATGATGCACGAGATCTGCCACGGCCTGGGCCCCGCCTTCGCCCGCCAGAACGGCAAGCCGGTGGACATCCGCGTCGCCATCGGCCCCGCCTACTCGGCGCTGGAAGAGGCCAAGGCCGACGTGGTGGGCATGGTCGCCCTGAAGTGGCTGGTGGAGCACGGCGCCCTGCCCAAGGAGCGCTTGCCGGAGTACTATGCCTCCTACCTGGCCGGCATCTTCCGCACCGTGCGCTTTGGGGTGGCCGAGGCCCACGGTCGCGCCGAGATGATGGAATTCAACTACTTGAGCGAGCAGAAGGCCATCGTGCGCGAGCCCTCCGGGCGCTACGCCATCGACCCGGCCCGCATCGGCCCCGCTCTCGCTTCCCTGGCCAAAGAACTGCTGGAGCAGGAGGCCAGCGGGGACCGCGCCCGCGCCGAACAGTGGTTTGCCCGCTACGATTCCATGCCCGCCGAGTTACAATCCGCTCTCAAGGCAGCCTCCCAGGTGCCGGTGGACATCGAGCCGATCTTTTCTTTTCCGGAGCCAGTGCAATGAAAAAGAGCCAGGGACCATCCGGGCATGAGCGCCGCCGCTTCGAGCGCGTGGACGTCGCCTTCTCCGCCGGGGTGCACGTGACCGACCGCAAGGGCAAGGTCATGGGGGTATTGCGGCAGTTGGGCCGCGGCGGATTCATGCTGGAACCCAACAAGCCGGTCAAGCCGGGCAAGAAGTACGAGCTGCTGATCGTGGACCAGAGTGAGAAGGTACGCCGCGAAGTCACGGCCGTGGCCCGCTACGCCGACGCCCGCTACGCCGGCTTCGAGTTTCAGCACCTGGACGTGGATGCCGCCGTCGACATCGGCATCCTCATCGGCAAGTACTACGCTTCCGAGGTCGCGCCCGCCTAGCCGCGGGCGCCGCCCTCCCCCGTTCCGCGAGGTGAGCCATGCCGGACAAGCGCAAGTACGAGCGCGTGAACCTGCCCGAAGCCGCCAACATCTACGCCGCCGAGGAAAAGGGGCCGCGCCTGGGCCGCATCCGCGTGCTCGGCCTGGGCGGCCTGCTGGTCGAGACCCAGCGCAAGTTCGCCAAGGGCGAGAAGGCCACGCTCGCCATCGTGGACGTGAGCGAGGGCATCCACCGCAAGGTAAAGGTCCGCGCCCTCTACGTCCTTCCTGCCGGCGTAGGCTTCGAGTTCGAGAAGCTGGACGAGCAATCCGCCGTGGAGATGGGCGTCATCATCGGCAAACACAAGGGGAAGTAGCAAGAGGCTGGAGGCGCGAGTGAAAAGCACAGTCCTGGCTCGCTGCTGCTGACGCGCGCGGTCCTGCACGCCCGGTCCGCGCTGGGACCCGGAAGCCGCCCCCTCACCAGGGGCCAGCTCGTCCCCGTGCGCGTCCCTACCCTACGAAATCGACCTTGGCGGGGTGGGAGATGATGCCGGCCTTGTAGCCCATGGCGAGCAGGCGGCGGACGGCTTCGCGGCCATCGGCGCCGTAGTCCAGGGTGCGCTCGTTCACGTACATGCTGACGAAGCGGTTGGCCATCTGCGCGTCCAGGTCGCGGGCGAACTGCATGGCGTAGTTGAGCGCCTCCTCGCGGTGGTCGAGCGCGTACTGGATGCTCTGGCGCAACGCCCCATTGACGCTGGCGATCAGCTTCTTGCCCAGGTCGCGGCGGATGGCGTTGCCGCCCAGGGGCAGGGGCAGCCCGGTCTTCTCCCGCCACCACTGCCCCAGGTCCACGATCTTGTGCAGCCCGGAGCGGGCGAAGGTGAGCTGGCCCTCGTGGATGATCAGCCCCGCCTCGTAGCGCCCCTCCACCACCTGGGGAATGATCTGGTCGAAGGGCACCACCTCGGTCGTGACCTGGGGCGCGAACAGCTTGAGCGCCAGGTAAGCGGTGGTCATGGTGCCGGGGACCGCGATCCTCTTCTGCGCGATCTCCTCGGCGGGGAAGGCGCGCGCCGCCACCACCATGGGTCCATAGCCCTCGCCCACGCTGCCTCCGGTGGGCAACAGCGCGTATTTCTCCTGGATGTACGGGTAAGCGTGGAAGGAGATGGCGGTCAGGTGGTAGAAGCCCTCCAGGGCCTTGCGGTTCAGGGTCTCGATGTCGCACAGGGTGTGGACGAACTTCAACCCCGGCACGCGCACCTTGTTGGTGGCGAGGGCGTAGAACATGAAGGCGTCGTCGGAGTCAGGGCTGTGGGCGACCTTGATCTCTTTGTTCTTGGCGGCGCTCTTGGACATGGGTCGCTGGGTCCCAGGGGGGAAGAGGCTGGTAAGGCGGCTGGTTATCTCAGCGTGCTCTGCTCTTCCTGCTCGATCTCGTGCAGGGCCTCGCGCAAGGCGGTTTCGGAGGCCTCGTGCTGGTGCCGGCGCCAGCGCAGGTAGCAGGCCCCCGCCACCGCCAGGATGGCCGCCACCGAGAGCACAAAGATCAGGAACAGGATCTTCATGACGATTGCGTGACTAGGATAGCAGAAGCCCCACCGGGTCCGCGCCCCAAAGCCACGAATAGAGGCAGTGTAGGCGGGAGATGGTCGTTGCGACAGATACTCTCTAGGTTCGGCCGCTACGGCCGATCCGCCATCGCCTTCTCCACCTCGTCGGCGGTGTGAGGCAGCGACGCGGTCAGGTCCACCAGCTTGCCGTCTTGGTCCACGTAGAAGATGTCCTCGATGCGCACGCCCAGCTTCTCCTCCGGGAGGTAGATGCCCGGCTCGATGGTGAAGACCATGCCGGGCTCCAGGGGCGCGGTGGCATCGCCCACGTCGTGCACCTCCAGCCCCACGTAATGGCTGAGCCCGTGGATGAAGTACTGCCCCAGGCGCTTGCCGTGCAGGTCCTTGCCGTGGCTGTTGATGTACTCGTAGGCCACCTGGTAGAGGGAGTCGGGACCGGAGCGCGCCAGGGTGGACTTGCCCGAGCGGAAGGCGGCGATGGCGGCGCGCTGCGCTCCCAGCACGATGTCGTAGATCTCGCGCTGGCGCGCGGTGAAGTGCCCGCTGGCGGGCAGGGTGCGGGTGATGTCGCTGGCGTACATGGAGTACTCACCGGCCACGTCCATCACCACCACGTCGCCGTCTTCGATCTTGCCCGAGTCCTCGGAGTAGTGCAGCACGGTGGAGTGGAAGCCCGCGCCCACAATGGGCGCGTAGGCGGGCCGCTCGCAGCCCCGCCGCTCGAACTCGTACTGCATGAGGGCGGAGATCTCGCGCTCCGTCATGCCCGGGCGCAGGGCGTGCATGGCCGCCAGGTGCCCCGCCATGGAGGCCTCGGTAGCCTTGCGGATGAGCGCGATCTCGCCCGCGTCCTTGATCACCCGCAATTCCGCCAGCAGCGGCTTCAGGTCGCGGAAGGAGACGTAGTTGGGAAAGGCGTTGGCGCGGCGCAGCCAGTCCAGTGGGCCGGGGGCGGAGGGCGAGGCGGCGTCCCAGGCGGGCAGGTCGGAGTAGACGGTGGCCGCGGGCCCGGGGGCCAGGCGCGCGATCTCGGAGCGCAGCATGTCCAGCGCCTCCACCCGATCGAAGCCGGTCTCCTGCGGTGCGCGCACGTCCTCCGGGCCCAGCTTGGGCCCGGTCCACTTCTCCTGCGAGGCATTGTGGTTGGGCAGGAAGAGGATCTCGGTGTAGGGGCGGCCGCCGGCCGCGGGGGCGATCAGCAGCGCCGCCCCCGGCTCCGCCCAGCCGGAGAGATAGTAGAAGTTCTCGTCCTGGTGGAAGCCCCAGACCGCGTTCTGGCCCTCGGATTCGGTGGCGGCAAAGAGCACCACGATGCCGCCCTTGGTTGCCTCGGCCAGGCGCTGGCGGCGGGCGCGGTAGTCGGCGCTGGACTGGCGCTCCAGCGCCCCGGCGGAGACGCAAAGCAGGAGAACGGCGATCAGCAACTTGCGCACGCGGAACCTCCCGTCACAGATGAAAGCGGGATTCTAACAAAAGGGGGGCGCCT
The DNA here is from genome assembly GCA_035624475.1 of Terriglobales bacterium. Lineage (NCBI taxonomy): Bacteria > Pseudomonadati > Acidobacteriota > Terriglobia > Terriglobales > Terriglobales bacterium. The sequence continues at coordinate 3,399 of DASPRL010000050.1, read as the reverse complement.
AGACGCCCACGGGGAAGGGCTTTTCGTGGATCTCCAGCTCCGACTGGGGGCGCAGCAGTTGTGCCAGGGCGGAGAGGCGCCCTTGCAGCAGCGACATCAGTCCCGTGTACCAGTAGCCCAGCACGAAGATCACCAGGAAAGGCACGGTGATGTAGTTCATGTTGACCATGGCGTAGTACACGGCGGCCGCGAAGTAGCTCCCGATCAGCAGCTCGATCCAGGGCAGCACCAGCAGGCGGCGCCGGTACTTGCCGGTGCGCACCCGGTCCTTCTTCGACTCCACCTTGTACTTGGGCGTCCGCGCGAAGGCCGACTTGTGCCCCAGCAGCGCCTCCAGCACGGCGCGCGAGTTGGTGAGCGTCAGCCCGATGCCCAGCGCCATCAGGAAGGGCAGGAAGAGCAGGGTGCGGAACCAGCGCCCCGGGAACAACTCCTTCTGCGAGACCAGGTAGAAGCTGGAGATGGAGAAGGTGGAGGCCAGGAACAAGGGCAGGTCGATGTAGAGCATCTGGAACCAGCCCTGGTAGAAGCGGATGATCATGGCCGGCAGCAGCAGCACCGAGAGCACGATCATCAGCGGGTAGCTGATGTTGGCGGTGAGGTGATACCAGGCCTCGTACTTGTTCTTGAAGGGGACGTCGCTGCGCATCACCTGCGGCAGGATCTTGAGCGAGGTCTGGATCAGGCCCTTGGCCCAGCGCGCCTGCTGGGTCTTGAAGGCGGTCATCTCCACCGGCAGCTCCGCCGGACACTCGATGTCCTGGCGATAGAGGAACTTCCATCCCTTGAGCTGGGCGCGGTAGGAGAGGTCGGTATCCTCGGTGAGGGTGTCGTGCTGCCAGCCGCCCGCGTCCTCGATGGCGGCGCGCCGCCACATGCCGGCGGTGCCGTTGAAGTTGAAAAAGACGCCGTGGCGGGAGCGTGCCCCGTGCTCCAGCACGAAGTGGCCGTCCAGCAGGATGGCCTCCACCTCGGTGAGGAAGGAATAATTGCGGTTGATGTGCGTCCAGCGCGCTTGCACCATCCCCACCTTGGGGTCGGTGAAGTGGTGGATGGTGCGCAGCAGGAAGTCCTCCGGGGGGACGAAGTCGGCGTCGAAGATGGCGATGAACTCGCCGTGGGCGCTCTTCATGCCTTCCCGCAGCGCGCCCGCCTTGTAGCCCTCGCGGTTGCTGCGGTGCAGATGAGTGACGGGATAGCCCAGGGCAGCGTAGCGCTCTACCACCCTGCGCGTCACCTCCACCGTCTCGTCGGTGGAGTCGTCCAGCACCTGGATGTCGAGCTTGTCCTTGGGGTAGTCGAGCCGGCAGACCGCCTCCACCAGCCTCTCGATCACGAACTGCTCGTTGAAGATGGGAAGCTGCACCGTCACCCGCGGTAGTTCGGCGAACTCCTCCGCCGGCGGCCGGCACTGGTTCTTCCGACCGCGATAGTACTGGTACACCAGCACGTAGCGGTGCACGCCGTAGGAGGCCAGCAGGATCAGCACCGTGAAGTATGGGATCAGCAGCGCCAGGTCGAAGGCGTTGGCGTGGTAGAGCCCTTTGAAAGTGGTGTCGAGGAACTGGCTCTTGAAATAGCGCACCACGGGGTTCTGCGGCGCCGCCGCAGCCAGCAGACAGATTGGGATCAGAGCGCTCAGAGAACCACTCCGGGCAGAAAAGGTCTACAGGGAACCCGACTCAGGGCGAACCAGACCGAGTAATTTTACCTCAATTTGAAGGTCGGCAGCCTGCGACGGTCCCTCCTCCGGCCTGTGTCCCGTGGAACGCCGGGGACCAAAGGACGCGGAGGGCGGCTGATTTGGCCGCCGCCCTCGAGTTACCCTGGTACATGGCCCAGCGGCACCTACCGGCCGGCGGAGAAGCAGGAGGACAATCGTCCACATGGACGAGAGGCGAGGCGCCCCCCGATTCTCGCTGACGCTGCCCATGCGCTATCGCCCCACCGGGGACGCGCACTGGCGGAATACTACGACCAAGAACGTCAGCGCCAGCGGCGTCCTGTTCCTGGCGGTCGAGCCGCTGGTTCCGGGACGCAAGCTGGAGGTCGAGATCCTGATGACGGAGTCCTCGGCGATCAAGGCCAGCCGGGTCCTGGCCACCAGCGAGGTGGTGCGGCAAAGCTCCGAGACCGAGTGGCTGCTGACTGCGGTCCACCACCTGCAGAGCCAGACCCAGCCCATCCCGGAACAGGCCTAGCCGCCCGGTCCCGGCCGCTGCCGCTGATCCCGGACATCCCTATTTCAGATCGAGGCGCATTTCGTTGGTCGCTGTGAAGCCCAGGGCCTCATAGAGGGCGCGGCCCTGGTTGCTGGCGTGTAGCGCCACCCCCGCGAAGCCCTCCGCACGGCACCAGTCCACGATGGCCTGCAGGATGCGCCGCGCCAGACCGCGGCGGCGGTACTCGGGCTCGGTGTAGATGTTCAGGATGTAGGCCCGGCGGGGCTGAGGGCTGGCGGGGTGGCCGAGCCAGGGATGGATCACCAGGCCGCCTCCCGCCACCACCTGCCCGGCGCCGTCCTGGGCCAGCCAGCCGCGGTAGAAACCCTCCGCCAGGCCTTGCCGGATGAAGGGCTCACTGCTGCTGCGCGTGGCCGCGAGCGCGGCCGGATCGCGATAGCCCATGTCCTCGAACATGGCGCGGCGGTGGTGGAGGATGACCTCCAGGTCGGCGGGAGTAGCGGCGCGAATGCGGAAGTCGTCGCTCAATTCAGGAACAGGGTGCGGTAGAGGGTGTCGCGCTGGGCGGGGCGGAAGCCGGCGTCGCGGATGATGCGCCGCAGTTCCTCCTCGGTGGTGCAGTTGGAGGTGCCCGCGGCTTTGACCACGTTCTCCTCCAGCATGACCGAGCCCACGTCGTTGCCCCCGAAGCGCAGCCCCATCTGGCACACCTTCAGCCCCTGCGTCACCCAGCTCGACTGCACGTTCTCGAAGTTGGAGAGGAAGAGGCGCGCGATGGCCAGGGTCTTCAGGTACTCGACCGCGGTGGCCTCATCCCAGCCGCGCCCGCCGAGCGCCGTGTTCTTGGGCTGGAAGCTCCAGGGGATGAAGGCGGTGAAGCCCCCGGTCTCCTCCTGCAGGTCGTAGATGCGCTGGAAGTGGTTGACGCGGTGCTCCAGGGTCTCGCCGCAGCCGAACATCATGGTGGCGGTGGTACGCATGCCCAGTTGGTGGGCGGTGCGGTGGACGGTGAGCCAGTCCTCGGTGAGGCACTTGAGGCGGGCGATCTTGTAGCGCACCTCGTCGTCGAGGATCTCGGCGCCGCCACCGGGGATGGAATCGAGGCCGGCAGCGCGCAGGCGCTTGATGGTGTCCTCGACCGAGAGGCCGTTCAGGTCGGCAAAGTGCAGGATCTCCGACGCCGAAAAGCAATGCAGGTGCACCTGCGGGAAACGCT